>DAOWMZ010000087.1 GCA_030642845.1 Candidatus Zixiibacteriota bacterium | reverse complement strand
GTGTCCTTTTTGTCCCGGACATGAAGAGAACACACCGCCTGAAATTTTAGCTTATAGAAAATCGGGTACTGAACCGAATAAAGAAGGCTGGTCGTTAAGAGTCTTTCCCAATAAATACCCGGCTCTTGAAGTCGAAGGTAATCTAGTCAGGGAACCGCATGGCCTCTATGATAAAATGCAGGGGATAGGAGCTCATGAAGTAATAGTTGAGACTCCTGATCATTCCAGGGATATGGTAGAAATGGATGTCAATGCTGTCAGGGATGTTCTCTGGGCTTATCGGGAAAGAATGCTTGATCTGGAAAGGGACCGTCGCTTGAAATATATTCTTGTCTTCAAGAATCATGGTGCTGCTGCCGGAGCCTCATTGGAACATGCTCACAGCCAGCTTATAGCGACTCCTATTATTCCTAAAAAAGTTGTCGAAGAAATTGATGGGAGTAAAAAATATTTTGATTTTAAAGAGCGGTGTGTTTTTTGTGATATCGTCCGTCAGGAATTAATTGACAAAGAACGGATTGTAAAGGATTACGATTCATTTATTGCCCTGGAACCCTTTGCATCTCGTTTCCCCTTTGAAACCTGGATATTCCCCAAAACTCATCAATCAAGCTACCTTGAATTAAGTGAATCTGATTTTACTGTTCTTGCTCATAGTTTGAAAGATGTCCTTGCTCGTTTGAAAATTGCCCTGAATAATCCTCCCTTTAATTATGTTATCCATACCCGACCGGTATCAAAAGAACACCATGAGTATTATCACTGGCATATTGAAATTATGCCGAAATTAACCAAAGTAGCCGGATTCGAATGGGGGTCAGGATTTTATATAAATCCGACCAGTCCCGAAGAGGCTGCCCAATATTTAAGAAACATTGATCCTCATACTGATCAAATTAGAACACCAACAGATATATCTAAAGAGAATATTTAAAAATGAAAATTTGCTACGCCGCCTCAGAAATGGCTCCATTAATTAAAACCGGGGGATTAGGTGATGTCCTGGGTGCTTTACCCGAAGCAATGCAGAAGCAGGGAAATGATATTAAACTGTTTTTGCCGCATTATAAGTCGCTGGATACAAGTGATCATAAAATAAAGCCGGTTGCATCCAATATTAAGATTAAAATCAATGATCAAAACTATCCTTTGAAAATAAATAAAATTAGATACAAAAAGAATAACATGGAAGTATATCTTATTGGCTCTGATTATTATTTCAACCGGGATGGGTTGTATCTCGATCCGGAAACCGGTAAGGACTATTCTGATAACGATGAAAGGTTTATTTTCTTTGTCCGGGCAGTATTAGCCCTTCTTAAAGAGATTGACTTTAAACCGGATTTTGTACATGCTCATGACTGGCAGACGGCACTGATTCCCGTTTTCCTTAAAACCGATTATGGAAATGATCCATTCTATTCAAACATAAAATCCATTCTGACTATTCATAACCTTGCTTTTCATGGAGAGTTTAAACCCGAACGGTTCAAACTTCTGGAACTGTCTGACAAATTAATGATGCCAGCAACCGGGGCATTTGAATTTTACGGTAAAGTCAATTTCCTTAAAGCAGGCATTATATATTCGGATTATATTACAACTGTTTCCAAAAGATACGCTGATGAAATTCAAACAAAAGAGTTTGGCTGTGGTTTGGAAGGGGTGCTCAAAGAACGTAAAGATGATCTCTATGGCATTTTAAACGGTGTTGATTATAAAATATGGTCGCCATCAAGGGATCATAAAATCTATACGACTTACCATATCGCCAATCTTTCCGGCAAGCGAACCAATAAGATTGAACTGCTTAATGAATTGCAATTACCTATAAGAGATGCCGCACCACTTATTGGAATAATCTCCCGTCTTGAGGATCAAAAAGGGTGGAACCTGATTAAAGAAGTTGCCGATGATATCTTATCAATGAATGTTCAGTTAATTGTCCTTGGGACAGGCCAGAAAGAATATCATGAATTACTTGAAAGCCTTGAAAAGAAATATCCCGATAAATGCCGGGCGTTGTTAGAATTTGATGACCAAATGGCGCATAGGATTGAGGCGGCTTCTGATATTTTTCTGATGCCTTCGATCTTTGAGCCATGCGGGTTGAATCAGATGTATTCCCTTAAATATGGAACGATTCCTGTTGTTCGCGAAGTGGGGGGATTAGCTGATACAGTGACTGACTACGGCTCGGACAATTGCCATGGTACCGGTTTTGTTTTTAAGGAAAAAGATTCCAAAGCAATGTTAACTGCAATAAAAAGAGCAGTTGATCTTTTTGCGAGAAAGAGAACCTGGACCAAGTTTATGAAAGTTGGGATGAAAAAAGATTTCTCATGGAGCCGAACAGCTAAAAAATATTCAAAACTTTATAACAACCTATTAAATAGTAAGTAGTTTGTCAGGAGAGTCTCTTTTGCGGATAACAAAAAAAACACTTCTGCTTCTTCTGCCTGCTATTATTGCATATTCTTTTTTAGCGTATCATTTTAATTTTATTCAGGATGACGCATATATCTCCTATAGGTATGCAGCCAATTTCCTCAATGGTGACGGATTGGTTTTTAATATTGGCGAGAGGATAGAGGGTTTCACCAATTTTGCCTGGGTAACCTTGTTACTTTTATTTGGATCATTGAGTTTAGATTACATATTAGCATCACAAATCGTCGGTTTTTTGTTTGGGTTAGGCATTATATTTCTCACTTACTTGCTTGCCATTGAAGTATTAGAGAAGAAAAACAGATTATTAAGCCTGCTGCCTGCTTATTTGGTAGCTATTAACTTTTCTCTAGCATACTGGGCTCCGGCTGGATTAGAGACAACAGCGTTTACTTTTTTTGTCCTGTTTTCACTTTTATGTTATTTGCAAAAAAGTAAATGGTTGGTGTTTGGATTATTGATGGCTGTCTGGATCAGACCGGAAGGTGGGCTGGTTGCTCTGCTGTTATTAATAATTGAATCAATTATGAGAAGGGGAATCCCAAAATATTCATTAACCTGTGGTCTGACTGCTTTTGTTTTGTCCCTTCCATTTGTAGGATTCAAACTTTTTTATTATGGCTCAATATTCCCTAATCCTTTTTATGCCAAAACCGGATTGGATATAGCTCAGCTTTCAAGCGGTCTGGAATATGTAGGTCGGTTTTTATATCATTATGGATTTGTTGGAATTGGATTGTTAATCCCTCTGTTATTCTATAAAAAACTATCCTCAACAGCTAAAACGGTCTGGTTATTTACTTTATTATATATGATCTATATCATTCTGATTGGGGGGGATGTTTTAAAAGTCCATCGCTTCTTTATCCCATTAATTGGAACATTCGGAGTGCTATTAGCACTTTCACTATCATATCTTATTGAGAAGGTGAACGATAAGAACAAAACATTAATTGTATCCCTTGTCTCAATAGTACTGGTAATGTTGACCTTGTTTCTCCCTTACAAATTCGTTTCAACCTATAATGAGCGTGAAAAGCTGTTTACCGAAAAGATGAGACTGATGGCTCAGCACATGAAGGAGACTGACAAAACAAATTTTTCAGTAGCATTACCTACAATAGGAATATACGGATATGAGCTAATAGGACATGATATTATCGATATGCTGGGGTTAACCGATTCAACGATTGCTCGCCATTCGGAACCATCTATACAGGGTATGGAAACGACCTGGAAAGAAAAAAAACACAACTCTGCATATATTCTGCATCGTGAACCTGATTATATTATATTTTCAACCGGAATAAAACCTTCTGCTCCGGCTGAAAAGGCGCTGCTCCTGTATCCTGCATTTATGGAATCTTACAGAACCGTCAGTTGGTATTTCCAAACTTTTTCATATACCGAAGGATCACTTAAACCAGCATATAAAAAAGTTCGACCTATAACAGGTGAATTAAGTCCTATATATCCTCTTGAATATGTTGATTATTACAAGGTTGGTCTGGAGTATGTCAACAATCGGGATTATAAAAATGCTCTAATACAATTTAATCTGGCTTTCAAAGCTATGAATAAACTCCCGCCATATCTCTATCTTGTCCATCAAAAAGCTAAGTGCCATATGATGCTTCAGGATCATGAACGGGCAGAGAATTTATTTAATGCAATCCTAAAGCAGGATTCGTTAATTTATGAAGCTCATTGGGATCTTTATACTTATGCCATGTTGTTTGATAAACCCGAAAAAGCTGAAATTCATCTGAAATGGCTAACAAAATTAGTTCCCTGGTATGTTGATAGAGTTATAGCCAATACGGCTAAACTTTTGGAAAGAAACCCGATAAATTAAATTTTTGTTGGATTTGAAATAAGTTGACAAACAGAACAACCGATATTATATATTAAATCCTGATTGAAGCGGGAATAGCTCAGTTGGTAGAGCACCACCTTGCCAAGGTGGCTGTCGCGAGTTCGAGTCTCGTTTCCCGCTTTTTTTTATTCGGCGGCATAGCCAAGTGGTAAGGCCGAGGTCTGCAAAACCTCTATCCCCCAGTTCGAATCTGGGTGCCGCCTTTTTTTATGCCCATTATTTAAGGAATCCTTGCAAATACTTAGAGTTTGCTGAATAATTCAATTATGAAACATTTTTTTTAACTGTCAGGATTTCTGTCAGTGTTGGAAACCCAGATCTGCGTTTCCTACAGTTGAAACATTCGTGTATTAAAGTAGTTAATTTTAAAATATTGTAAAAAAATTCTTAAAATAATCCTTGAATATTTGAATTTTAAATTCGTATATTGCACAGTTTTTAAATTTGTATGATAAATTGAAACATACTTTTGGAGGACGCCAACTATGGCTATGAAAATTACTGATGAATGCACAGCTTGCGGACTTTGTCTGGAAGAGTGCCCGACCGAATCAATCACTGAAGGTGATATCTATGTGATTGATCCTGACACCTGTAATGAATGCGAAGATGAAGATGAACAGCAGTGTGTCTCTGTTTGTCCGATTGTTGATGATGATGATTTCTGTATTGCTATTATAAAACGCGAAGAATAACAATATCTGATTTTATAAAAAACCGCCTATTTGGGCGGTTTTTTTTATTTAATAGACAACGATCTTTACTGGAATAGTTAAGATTGTCTCCTCGTAATTTTCCCCTTTGTCAATATGGATAGTAACATTTGATCTATATGTACCTCTGGATAAATCCTGCTTTGGGATAATCTCAAAAGATAACGATTCCCCTTTATTGGCTTCATCAGAAGATATTGCAACGGTAAAGAAATCTCTATGTTGAGTAAAGCTTGATAAAGTAATTTTGTTAAAATTAAGATTTGGAATCTGAACTGTTTGAGGTCCCTTCTTGGGGAGGAATAGAAGTGCCGTGGGATCAGGACGCAAACTTTCAAACCATTGTCCGATAATAGCCCGGTAGAAATAATGCAATGAATCAAGTCGGTTATGATTTGTTGTTACAATAATTTCTTTATTAATCGGACCGTATTGATTTTTGGTACTAAAGTTTATATTGAATTGTATCGTTTCCCCCGGAGCGGCAATTGAGTCCAGGGGATAGGCCGACGTACAATCGCATAATGGAGTAGTCTTGAGAATCCTGATTGTATCTGAAGTTCGATTTTTAAAAGCAAAACGATGTTGAACATTATATGCAATACCCACATGGCCAAAATCAAATAATTGTTCTTCAAGTATCTGTTTTACAGAACTGTCCCCTTTATTTGTTGCGCCAGTCATAAAAATAAGAGCTGTTGAAATTATAGTGAGTAAAAAATACATCTTATTTATTTTCTCCGATCATTCCAAAAAACCTTGCTTGTACATCCAGTCATCATTAAAATATTTACTCAAATAACGAATGCCGGCATCACCAAAAATACCTACCATTACATGACCTTCGTTAAGATAAGCAGATGCCTTTTCCATAGCAACGGCAACTGCTCCCGATGAACCCCCTATTGATAAACCCTCATTGATAGTAATCTCACGAGCTCTTAAAAAGGCATCCTTATCAGATACAGTAATCACTTCATCTACCATATCTTTATGCATAGCTTTGGTAATAACATCAGAACCGATTCCTTCAATTTTATATGAATGGCCTGGCACATCTTTTCCTTCAAGAATATAGTCCGTGAAAACCGATCCTTCCGGATCAACCGCTATAGTTTTGATTTTCGGGTTCATTTCTTTTAAGTACCTCGCAACCCCGGAAAAAGTTCCCCCGGTTCCGATTCCAGCGACAAAATGTGTGATTTTGCCTTCAGTGTCTCTCCATATCTCTGGTCCGGTGGTATTATAATGGGCTTCCACGTTTAGCTGACTATCATACTGATCAAGATCAAAATACCCTTTTTCTTTAGCCAGTCTTCGGGCTACTGCAAAGAATCCTTTCGGATCATCATGTACATCAACTTCCGGTGTAACTATAACTTCAGCTCCATAAGACTTCATCAAATCTATCTTTTCCTTGCTGGTCTTGATAGGTGTTGTCACCACAGCTTTTAAACCCATCTGTAATGCAACCAGAGCCATAGCTGAGCCAGTATTGCCTGAGGAGTTGTCTATAACAGTATCACCCTTTTTAAGCTTACCTTCAGCCATTGCTGTTTTAATAATATGGTATGACATCCGATCTTTTAATGATCCTGTCGGGTTGTAATACTCAAGTTTGACACAGGCGGTCAGTCCATTGTCGGGGATTCCTGTCCTTAGGTGAACCATTGGAGTGTTCCCGATCATATCCAATACGTTGTTGTAAATCTTCATTTTCTTCTGTTCACAAACTAATGTTTCGTAATTATTATACACTGTAAGACCTTAATGTTTTAAAATCATTGTCATTTTAAGTTGACAGGTCAAATTAATGGTGCTTAATAGAATCCACAACTAAAAATTGTTCTTTCGGCTTGATATTGCCGGAAATAATTGAAATTTAATATTCTGTGGAGGATGGATGAAAACAACATATATGCTGCTGATAATTTTTATGGCGACCTTATTGGTATTTGGTTGTTCAAAGAAAAAAGATGAAGTTGCTCAACTTGAGAAAGAGATGATGGAGCAGACTGAACAGGATTCAGCCGTAATAGCTGACAGTCTTGCCAG
>DAOWMZ010000277.1 GCA_030642845.1 Candidatus Zixiibacteriota bacterium | reverse complement strand
TCCACCTTAAAACGACTGTAATAATTCTGACGATCAGGTGAATAGCGTGCATGAGTAAGAAATTCCAGCCCTATACCGGCAATGTTATCATCGAGCACTTCAATAAATTCTTCAGAGTCGTACTCATCATCCCAGTGCCATCCCACACGGACTTGTGAGAATTCTTTCTCCTCTACTCTGATTAAGACAACAGCCTCTCCATTTTCCGGAATAAGATCAATAGTTACCCTGTTGAATAAATCAGTGCCATAGATATTATTAATACCCCGGGTAGCCAAACGAGTAGAATATGGTTTCCCTTTTTTGATAGGAAATAATGATCTGATAAACCAATGGCGGGTACGGTTTGTTTTATCAACCCTGACATCTTTTACGATAGCTTCATCAATAACAATTGTAATTGTTTTATTATGATAATCTATCCCGACATTTTTGAAATTAATCAGGTCATATTTATGCTGATGATAGTATATTTTTATTTTTTCCAGAGCTTCTTTTAAAATTTCAGGTCTGATTAGCGAGTCGGACAGATTCATTTGCTCAAGTAGAGTGGAATCATTAAAAGCAACGCTGCCATCAAAAACAATTTTATACTCAGATTTTTTTAAATGATAGAAACCTTCCAGCGAAAGAACCATATCGGTCGAGTTGATGTCATATTTCAATCTATTTTCGATACTCACATCCAACTGGAACAAACCATGCTTGTTGGATATACTTTTTAATCGATGAACAATCTCAAAATAGGTAAGTGTTTGATCCAAGAAGCCACTTTCAAATTCATTTTTTAAGCAAAACAATTCTCCATTGAGATTAATCTCAGAAAAGGAATAAATAACACTATCGTTTAACTTCTGAAGTTTAAGAATAATTTTGTCAGCCGCAGCCAGACCAACTTGATAGCCATAACTGATAATTGAATCCTTTAGTATGAAATCAGTCGCTTGAAAATAGTCATTTACCGGAGAAATCACAAAATCGGCATCCCTTAAATTACGGATAAGATTATCTGCAGTCATAATAGATGTAGCCTGGTTGGCAATATCAATCGGGGTGACCAGTTTTTCTTTTTCTACTAAAGGAGATGAAGTATTAACTGCGACAACAAAGTTATTATCAGGTATTAGCTTTCTAACAATTCTCACAGGTACGGGATTAACCATCCCACCGTCCATTAAAAGTTTTCCGTTTATTTCCAATCCGGTAAAAGCGAGTGGAAAAGCCATTGTCGCCCGCATAGCATCAGCAATAGAGCCATTGGTCAGGACAACTTCCTTGCCGGTAATTATATCGGTTGTAACGGTGACAAACGGGATCGGAAGTTTTGTAAAATCTCCGGCAGACAGATAAGTAGCTTTAGTGGTAAGCCGGGTCAACAGTTCAGTTAATTTTTGTCCTGCTGTCAAAGCCTGTGGAATTACCGGAACTACACCCCTGAAACGGATATTAAGCAGGTCTCTTCCTCGTTCTCTTCTCTGAGTCTGAAACATTGTTTCTCGTGCAGGAGTGTTTGTAAAAAAATTATTAAAATTAAGGTTACCGGCAATATCATTCATTTGATCGGGAGTATATCCCGAGGCATACAATCCTCCAATAATTCCGCCAATCGATGTCCCGGCAATAGCTGATATGGTAATTGCTTTTTCTTCGAATGCTTTTAGTACTCCGATTGTGGCCAGACCTCTTGCTCCTCCCCCTGATAAAGCCAATTTTACTTTATAAGGCGGTCTGGAATCATGCGGGTCAAGTCCATCCAGCCCGCCAATCCGGATTCTTTCGGAAGTTCCAGCAAACGAGAATGTTGAAATTAATAGAAAGAATATACTATAAATAATAATTTTCACTTGCTAATCCGTTATCCAAGTTGGTTCATTAAACAGATACATTATTTAAGGGATAATACAATGTCGCTCTCCAGGATGGAATTAAAAAATATAAAATCCTTACTCACCAAAAAAGGGCGGCGTACAGATAATATGTTTATAGCCGAGGGAATCCGGCTGATGGAAGAGTGCTTTCGGCATAAATTTTCACCTATTAAAGTCCTTTACACTCCATCTCTGTTGTCAAAACGCGGTTTTTCCGTCCTGGACAAACTTTCAACCAAAAAGAATAAAACTATCCAGATATCTTTCTCCCAAATGAATGCTATCAGCGATACCAAATCCCCCCAGGGAATTATAGGCATATTTAAAACCCCGGATCAAAAATTGAAAGAACCTTATACGAATAAATTCCGTAATATACTTGTATGCGAGAATATATCCGATCCGGGTAATCTTGGTACACTGCTTCGATCTGCTCTGGCATTTGATTTTGGTATGATTATTCTGTGTGGGGATTGTGTGGAGTGTTTTTCACCAAAAGTGATTCGATCCACCGCCGGCGGCATATTCGGACTAAAAATATATAAAGCGAATATAAGTGAATTAAAATCATTTATTGAAAAAACAAAAGCTGTCACCATTGCGACTTCACTTGATGGTAAGGTATGGATTGATAAAATAATGAAAATAAAAAAGACAGATATACGCCTGCTAATAATTGGCTCAGAAGCAGAAGGCTTATCATTGGAGATGAAAGAAACAGCCAAAATCAAACTTCGCATTGATCATTCAAGCAAAGTAGAATCGTTAAATGCAGCTGTAGCCGGGTCGATAATAATGAAACAAGTATATGATTTATAAATACAGGTAATTATGAGAAAAATTTTAATAACCATCACCATAATTCTAACAGGGTTATTTATATTTTCTGTTGGATATACACAGGAAATTAAAAAAAATGCAGAAGGGATTTTTACTACTGACAGGTTAGTTGATTCCATTAAGATCGGCAAACAAAACAACATCATTATCAAATCCGCTTCAACTCTTAAGGGTAAAATAGTTATTACTACCAGCCCTGATCCTATGGTAAAAGTATCATATTTTAAAAAATCCAAAGCGAGAAGCCGTTCTCTTGCAACTGATCATATTGATTTGATTGTCGTCAATCTTGATCGTTCCCCCAAAGGAGTCCAGATACAGTTGAGATCACCCAATCCAGTTCCCTGGAATGATGAAGAAGCAGCTATGCTTGAAATTGATATTATTGTCCCTGACAGTGCAGGGATTGATATCGAAGCTACCTATTTTGATGTGATAGGTGTCGGTCCTTTTACGAGAGTGAATATCCCTTCATCCTTAGGCCGGCTGACTATATCAAAAGTTACCAATGAACTGGAACTGGCGACCAGTAACCGTCGTATTTTAATTAAAGACATCTATGGCAAAATATCTGTGAGCACTACTAATTCTACTCTGGAAGCTACTAACATACGAAGCCTTAAGAATACAGCGGCCTTTCAAAATCGAGATGGTGATATTCGCATAAAGGGTTTTGCCGGTCAAATCAATGTTCGCAACAGCTATGGGCGTATCAACCTTACCGATTTCCAACCAATCGGCAACAGAAATGTAATTCGTGGGAAATCTGCACCGGTTACAATCGACATCATCAAAATGATTGAAGAACAGATAATTATAAGCAACCATTATGAAGATATTGATATTACAGTCCCCTCTGATCTTTCTTCAATTTTCTCACTGGCAACCTCCAATGAGGGCAAAATAGAAGTCAACGGATTGCAATTCCAGGCGGATCTTATACAGGAAAGTCGGATGAGTCTTGTAACTGGTGATGGCAATAATACTATCAACTGTACTGTGCAGGGCGGAGGAAACATTTATATCAGAGGTAT
>DAOWMZ010000097.1 GCA_030642845.1 Candidatus Zixiibacteriota bacterium | reverse complement strand
TAACATAACAAACGCCAACCAAAGATTCCTTTTTGGCGGATTGGGATTCGGTCTGGGTATTCCCGGTGATGCCGGCGGACGAAGGCTTTGGGCGAGTTATTATTTTACTCTTTCTACCTGGGATGCTAATGATCTGATTATTATTGATACTTTATCTTTTAATCCAGGTTCGACCTGGCTTTTTTCAGGTAAAAATGAAAGCGGATATACAGTTTCATTTTACCCTGTATACGTCGGTATCCTCTACATTGGTGATGATTGTGAATTCTGTATAGATTTTGATAATGATGGATTTGGTGATCCAAATATTCCCGGACAGTACTGTGATCCGGATAACTGTGTTGATGTCAATAATCCTTCGCAACAAAACTCTGATGGTGATGAATTCGGAGATGCCTGTGATAATTGTCCCGATGTCACAAATCCGGGTCAGGAAGATGCCGATGGGGATAATATTGGCGACTTGTGCGACAATTGTCCCGGCGTAAATAACCCCGGTCAGGAAAATGCCGATGGGGATGCTTTTGGTGATGTCTGTGATAATTGCCCTGATGTCTTTAACGATGATCAAACTGATACTGACGGTGACAGTTTTGGTGACGTTTGTGATAACTGTCCAACAGTATATAACTCCACTCAGATTGATACCGATGGTGATAATATCGGCAATCATTGTGATAACTGTCCCAATGTCCCCAATCCGGGTCAGGAGAATAATGACGGCGATAACCTTGGTGATGTCTGCGACAACTGTCCTAATGATGCTAACCAGGATCAAAGTGATGTTGATGTCGATGATGTTGGTGATGTGTGCGATAACTGTCCGACCGACCCAAACACTAATCAGCAAAACAGTGATGGCGACACCTTTGGTGATGTCTGTGATAATTGTCCCACCGATACCAACCCAGGACAGGAAGATGCTGATGTCGATGATGTTGGTGATCTCTGTGATAACTGTCCCGATGACAACAATCCGGGTCAGGAAGACGGCGATACCGATGATGTTGGTGATGTGTGTGACAACTGTCCGACAGATCCCAATACTAATCAGCAGAATAGTGATGGTGATATTTTAGGCGATGTTTGTGACAACTGTCCCACTGATACCAATCCGGGTCAGGAAGATGCTGATGTCGATGGTGTTGGCGATATTTGCGACAACTGTCCCGATGATGCTAATACTAACCAGCAAAACAGTGACGGCGATATCTTTGGTGATGCATGTGATAACTGTCCGACTGATACCAATCCCGGACAGGAGGATGCTGATGTCGATGATGTTGGTGATCTCTGTGATAATTGCCCTGATGATGCTAATACCAATCAGGCGGATGCTGACAGTGATGATATCGGTGATATCTGTGATAACTGTCCCGATGATGCTAATATTGATCAGCAGAACAGCGATGCCGATACATACGGCGATGTTTGTGATAACTGCCCCACTGATGATAACCAGGGTCAGGAAGATACCGATACCGATGATGTTGGTGATGTTTGCGACAACTGTCCCGATGATGCCAATACCAATCAGCTAAACAGTGATGGTGATGTTCTGGGTGATGTCTGTGACAACTGTCCGACTGATACCAATCCGGGTCAGGAAGATGTGGATGCCGATGATGTCGGTGATATCTGCGACAACTGTCTGGATATTCCCAATACCGATCAGGCGAATAATGACGGTGATGATCTGGGTAACGCTTGTGATAATTGTCCCGATGATACTAATCCGGATCAGGCTGATGGAGACGCTGATACGGTGGGTGATGTTTGTGATAACTGCCCTGATGATACCAATCCGGGACAGGAAGATGCAGATACCGATGATGTTGGTGATGTTTGCGATAACTGTCCCGATGATGCCAATACCAATCAGCAAAATAGCGATGCCGATACTTACGGTGATGCCTGTGATAACTGCCCTGATGATACCAACCAGGGTCAGGAAGATGGTGATGTCGACGATGTTGGTGATATTTGTGACAATTGTCCGACTGATCCCAATACTAATCAGCAAAATAATGATGGTGACGATCTTGGTAATGCCTGTGATAACTGTCCCGATGATACTAATCCGGGCCAGGAAGACGGTGATACCGATGATGTCGGCGACGTTTGTGACAACTGCCCGACCGATGCCAATACTAATCAGCAAAACAGCGATGCTGATACTTACGGCGATGTCTGTGATAATTGCCCAGATGACACCAATGAAGATCAGAGCGATGTAGATGGAGATACAATTGGTGATGTCTGTGATAACTGCCCCGATATTTCCAATGTTGATCAGGCTGATGCTGACTTTGACGGCATCGGTGATGTGTGTGATAACTGCCCCAATGATCCTAACACCAACCAGCAGAACAGTGATGGTGATGAATTAGGTGATGTCTGTGATAACTGTCCCGATGATACCAATCCGGGCCAGGAAGACGGCGATACCGATGATGTTGGTGATGTGTGTGACAACTGTCCGACAGATCCCAATACTAATCAACAGAATAGTGACACTGATACCTTTGGTGATGTTTGTGATAACTGCCCTGAAAACACTAACCAGGATCAAAGCGATATTGAAAGTGATGGTGTTGGTGATGTTTGCGACAATTGCCCCGACTCGGTAAATACTGATCAATCTGATATTGATGCGGATGATGTCGGCGATGTCTGTGATAATTGCCCAACCGAATACAATCCCGATCAGGCTGATGCCGATGGTGATGGCGAAGGCGATGCCTGTGATGGCTGCTGTGAAGGAATTCGCGGAAATGCCAATGGTGATCCGCTTGAGAAGATTTACATTGATGACATTATTTATCTGATTGATTATATTTTTAAAGGTGGCCCGCAGCCGCCATGTATTGAAGAAGGGGACGTTGATGCCACTGGTGGATCAAGTCCGATAGATGTTGCTGATATTGTATATTTAATTTCATATCTATTAATGAGCGGTCCTGAACCATATCCTTGTCCCTGGTAATTTGGATTTCACATAGAGACTCGTAACAAACCGCCCCTGTTTTCAGGGGCGGTTTTGTTTTTTAAGCAATATTTTAGGAGATTAAAGGAAATTAAACACGACGAATAATTGCAAATGGCCGTTTAATATTTGAATTATTCTTGATTGGTTTTTCAAGATCCCAATCTGTCCACCATCCTACAAATTCAAAATCAGGATGACTTTTAATGAATGTAAGAAATTCTTCGGGTAATAGGCTATGTTCTTTTCCGTCATTTTTAAATGTTTAATTTTACCATTGTCGTTTATATCAACAGACCAATTTTCTTCATATAGATGGCGATTGGCATCAATAGCTTTGATTTCAAATTCTGATTTTACTTGAATACCATTTTGTTCTACAGAAAATGCATTGTTATTGTTGTAATCCATTGGATTAGAAAATTGTATGCACAGATCAAGGAAATATAAACCGCCCGGTTTCAATGTTTTTGAAATTGAATCAAAATGACTTTTGAGTTGATCATCATTACTTAAATATAGGGAACCAAGCATTACAAAACAAAAATCAACTTTCTGTGGTATATCAAAAGAGACCATATTTGCATTAACAAATTCTGGGACAGGATTCAGATGATTCCATTTCTTTTTTGCATATTTTAACATATTCTGATTATTATCCAAACCGATATATTTGTATCCGTATTTCTGAAGATCGTTCATGTGAGGAGCGGGGCCACATCCAATTTCGAGAATACATTCTACTTTAATATCTGAATATTCTTTGATACATTTATTTATAAAGGATATTTCTTTGGGGATATCTCTAAAGGAAAAAACAATTTCATAATATTCGGGGTAATCATATAACATATTATTCCGTAACCTTTCCAGTACTTATTAACGACTATTTTCTGGATTATTGAATGTTTGGCTGAAAAATTTGTATTGAAATTTTGTTTTTTGTTCAAAATTTGATAAGGGTTTCCAAGCCATATAAATGATTCAATCTGATACATTTATATTGATAAAATTGCTTAGTTAATAAAAGTTTTTATTATACCGGATATATTTTCGAATTAGAGAAAAATATGAATGTGAGTTTTTCCTTGAATGTCTGCCTAAGTTTTTATATTCTTTTGAGATATGCTGAAACAGTATGACTCCTGAAACGTATTGCATAGAAAAGGAAGTAGTGCAGGACAGAGATACAATTTCGATTGAACAAGCCCTCAAAGGTGATCAGAAAGCCTATAGGGAGCTTACCGAAAGACATCAAATGGCTATTTTTCATATTGTATATAAAATAGTCAGAGATAAAGAGACAGCCAATGATCTGGTTCAGGAGACTTTTATGAAAGCTTTTACATCTCTGGCAACCTATCGCTCCGAATACCGGTTCTCGACCTGGCTTTACAAGATTGCGGCTAATAGTTCTATTGATTTTCTACGAAAAAAGCGGATAAAAGCCCTTTCTCTGGATCGAGCTATAAATGATGAGTCCGGCAGCAGGGAGATGGATGTCCCTGATTACTCCTATCATCCGGGAAGAGATCTGGAACGAAAAGAGCAACGATTCAGTATTAAGGAGGCTATTAGCTCTTTACCGGATAAATATAGGGAAGTAATAATTTATCGTCATCAGGATGATAAATCATATGAAGAAATAGCCGATTTACTTGATATACCTCTGGGTACGGTAAAAGCCCGAATATTTCGGGCAAGAGAACTTTTGAAGAAAAAACTGAAAGCAATTTAAAGCCCGGAAGGTGTTAAAGGAGTTTATCTCAATGGTACGGCATTTAAAAATATTGCCCATAATTTTTTTAGTTATATTTTTTTTGATTTCTTCCAGTTTATTCGCCAAAGAATATACTTTTGATTTTCAGAGAATATATAATGATATCCAGCCGCAAAGACTGGAACTAATTATTCCTCGTGGAAAAGTTGTCATTATCGGTAGTGAAGACAACCGTGTGGTGATTGATGCTGTCAAATATATTAGGGCGGGGGATGCTGATGAAGCCCAGGACGTAGCAGATCATATTGAGATTAAAGTCCGCGAAGACGGCAGCCTTGTCAGAATAGAAACCAATTATCTTCGCTATCATGGCCGCGGAGTAAAATTTTGGCAGAAACTACTTGGGGGGGGATCCGATACCTATGGAGTTGTAAATTATACCATTGCTGTTCCTACCGATATCAATCTTTATATTAACGGTATAGCTGCAGATATTGAATTGTCTTCGATTCAGGGGAATATTGAAATTGACAATGAAAATGGAAATACATTAGGTGAATTTATTTTTGGGGATGTGACCATCAAACAGCCAACCGGTAAAATTGACCTTCAATGGATTGAAGGAGATATCCGAGTAAAGACCGCATCGGCTAAGATTGATATCAACCAGGTCCGTGGGGCTCTGGATATCACCTCTCAAACCGGTGATGTTTATGTTCGCACCGAACTTGACAGTCCCCGTAATTATTTTGTCAAAACCAATAGCGGTTCGGTGAATTTCAGCATCCCGGAAATGTCATCAGGTAAACTCAATATTGAGACTGTAGCCGGTGATATTAATACCGAAATTCCTATTACTATTGAGTCGGTTTCCAACTACAAAGTGGTTGGTGAATTTGGTCGGGGCGGACCGGAGATAAATATCTCCTCATCGACCGGTGATGTTAGCATCGCTCTTTTTTAGCCTCGATTGATTACATAGGATGTAAAATGAAAATAAGAATTAAAAAATCTCTTCTGATTGTTTTCTGCTTTGCCTTTTTTTCAATTGCATTCTTATCTGTTTCTGCTCAGGATAATTCTGATGATACTAGCGATTTTATTGATGATGAAAATTTCTTTGAAGATGTAGAATCGCCCGTTTTTATTGAAATAATTCTGGATAAAGGTCGAGTCTCAGCCATTGATACGATGGGTTATGACTGGTATTATGATTTTGATCAGGATGCTTTTATTGAGGGATACTATCCTGTTGATGAATTAATGGATGAGGATTTAATTGCTGATGAAATCATTTCTGTTTATGACCGCTGTACTATTGAAAAATATGTCAAAAAATTTGAGGAAGATGTTATTGTCGGATATAATGAATATGTAGATGGGAATATAAAGGCTTCTGAAAGGGTATCCGTAAAAGGCTGGGTTAGGGGTGATGTCACTTCTTATAACGACAGTGTTATTATCTTTCGATCAGGACAGGTTGATGGTGATGTTAAAGCTCCATGGGTTATTCAGAAAAAAGGATCAGAGGTTCAGGGGAGAATAATATTAACAAGAGATACTTCGGTGGACCTGAAAAATATAACCGGTTCCTTTTCGGCTGATGGTCTTGTAGTGGTGATTGTTTTTACTGTTGTGTTGATGTTTTTTTCCTTCCTGGTGACCAATCTTATGCCGGTTCAGTTAAATCGGATGAATGATGTTGTGGTCAACAGTCCGGTAAAATCCTATCTGCTTGGATTATTATTTATCATGTTGATGCCTGTAATCATGGCTATTGTAATCATAACAATAGTTGGGATTCTTGTAGTTGTTTTTGTTCCTGTACTATATATACTCGCTTTCTTTATGGGAGTGATTATTTTGGGGAACATGATCGGCAGAATTATTTCGAATAGATACCTTGGCGGGGAAAAGAAGATGATGTTTCAGTCCACTATGGGAGTATTTCTGTTTATGTCTCTCTGGCTTCTGGATGCTATTTTATTAGGCCAGCAAAGCGATGTGGCTGAAGGCTTTGGTATTTTTGTGCTGGTGGTGGCTATAATTGTCAGTACATTTCCGATCTGCACTGGTGTTGGTGCCGCATTGTTGACACGGTTTGGATTCCGTGAATATAAAAGCTGGAAGGATATGCACGGATTTGATTCCGAACCTCCCATTCCTGCTCCTCCTCCGT
>DAOWMZ010000273.1 GCA_030642845.1 Candidatus Zixiibacteriota bacterium | reverse complement strand
AGGGAGTTGTATTGGACCTTATAAAACAACTTGGTCCCCTTGCTTTTGCCAGCCGTCTTAAAAGGCTCAGTGAGAGACTACAAAAGGATGTCTCTCAAATTTATAAAAACCAATCTATAGAATTTGAAGCTCGCTGGTTTCCGGTATTATTTGCCTTGAAGGGTAAAAAAAGCATGTCGGTAACTGATATTGCCAAAACATTAGGACTAACTCATCCCGCTATTAACCAGGTTACCGGAATGATGACCCGCCATGATTTGCTCTCTTCCACAAGGGATAAAAATGATGAAAGACGCCGGTTATTATGTCTTACTCAAAAAGGGAAAGATACTATAAAAACGCTTGAACCAATTTGGGAGGAGATTAAAGCAGCAAATAAAGAAGTGATAGAAACAACAGGTGTGGATTTTCTTCATAATATTGAGACTATCGAAAAAGAACTTGAAATAGAAAGCATGTATGAGAGAATCACAAGTCGATTAAAAAAAAGACAACTTGATAATGTTGAAATAGTTTGTTACAAAACTCAGTATAAAAAATATTTCAAATCACTAAATTCAGAATGGCTGATTGAATATTTTTCAATAACGAAAGAAGATAAAGAGTTCCTATCAAATCCCGCCAGAATAATTAAGGATGGAGGAGTTATTCTTTTTGCCAAACTTAATGGTTCTGTTATTGGCACCGGTTCTCTTATAAAACATGATAATTCCACTTATGAAATGGCAAAAATGGCTGTTGAACCCAATGTCAGAAGGCAACAAGCAGGTAAAAAACTGGCTTTGGCATTAATTGAAAATTGTAAGAAATTAAAAGCTAAGAAATTGTATCTTTTAACCAGTCCCAAATTGAAAGCGGCTGTTAACCTGTATCATCAGATGGGATTTAAAGAAAAAAAATGGCCGGGCAATTTGGAAAACAGTTGTAACTGTTCTATATATATGGAATACGATTTATAAATAATTCAATTATGATATGAACAAAAAAAAATACAATAAACAAGCATTACTCTTTTTTATACTTATTTTTCTGTTTATAACCCTGTCAGCTTCCGCTCGGATGAAAGCCGATTTCGAAAATAACAAATCATTATTTCCAAAATTTAGTTCAGGTGATCCTATTCATTGTCTCGTAGCTCATAGAGTAGGGAAAATAGAACTTGCTATAGCTAACAACGGAACTTTTGGAATTTATTATCATCCAGGAGAATCAAGGGACTGGTTTACAGGTGAAGAGATTCATCATTCCTGCCAGTATCCCAAAGGATCCGATATCTCCTACCTTTATGGAGGAGCGTTTTGGATTGGAGCTATTGTCGGTCGTGATACTCTTGTATCTGTCGGTGCTGATGGCTGGCAACAGGCATATGAAATGTTTCCCGATCAAGCTCCTTTTGGGGAAATCGTATATAGATCAATAAAAGATCCCGACGCTTCAGTATATAAGGATGCGGTATCTGAAGAGGATTACATCTCTGTCTATACTGATACTTTTACGCAGGGAGTATTGCCGGATTTCTTTTTTGAGCGTCAGCACATTCCCCTTAATATTGAGATTACCCAGTCATCCTATGCCTGGTCATATTCTTATGCTGAAGATTTTGTCCTTTTTGATTATAAGATTAGGAATATCGGACAGGCATCTTTAGAAAAAGTTTATATGGGTATTTATGTCGATTGTATGATATGCTTTAATTGTCTTAGTGATGCTGCTGGCTATATTGATGACCATACCGGTTTTCTTCACACTTACCCAGGAGATTACGGCGACTGCGAATATATTGATACGGTCTTTATTGCCTGGATCGCCGATGATGACGGTGATTATGAAAGGACTCACACCGATGGTCAGAAGCATCCTTGTCCCCATGTTTCAGCAACTCGAATAATCAGAACCCCGTCAACATCGCTGGATGTCAGTTATAACTGGTGGATCGGAAACGGCAATCCAAATCTTGATTTTGGTCCTCGGGAAAGATCCGGAGTTGGAAGAAAAAAAGAGGTTTTCAGGAATTATGGTACTGGTGGATTGGGTACTCCCGAAGGGGATGTGAATAAGTACTATGTTCTAAGTAATCAGGAATTTGATTATAACCAGATTTATACAAATTCAATCCAACCCAACGATACGCTCTGGTCGTATCCCAATCAGGATCTGGCAGCAGAATTTGCCGATGGTTACGATACTCGCTTTTTACTTTCATTTGGACCCTTTGACATTGACCCCGGACAGACTCTGCCTGTATCTTTTGCTTATATGATAGGTGAATATCTTCATAAAAATAATGACAACGTGGAAAATCTTCTGGTCAATCCAGCCTTATACTACTATAATCTCGATTTCTCCGATCTGGCCGAAAACGCCCGGTGGGCATCATGGATCTATGACAATCCCGGAGTGGATACCGATGGTGATGGGTATTTTGGCGAAGCACATATCTGCTGTTCAGAAACCACTATCGTTAGTATTGATACCATAAGTATCGATCCCTTTGAAATAGATACCACCTGGGAGTTGGGGGAATGTGATTCAATCTTTTATATTGGTGATGGTGTTCCCGATTTCAGAGGAGCGTCACCGCCACCGCCACCACAATTCTGGCTTACTCCGGGACAAAATTCTATTCATATTAGATTCAATGGAACCAGATCAGAAACCACTGATGATGTTTTCCTTCATATCAATGATTTTGAAGGTTATCGAATCTATATTTCTCGAGATGAAAGAGAAGAGAGCTATAGCGTTTTGGCATCTTATGATCGAGAGGATTATAACAAATATTTATTCAATGAAGACCAGAATCAGTGGGTACTTGAAGGAATCCCGATGACTTTGGATGAACTCAGAATATTTTTTAATGATCCCAATTTGGAACCGCTCAATTATACTCGCACAAGAGCCTATACTAATTCGACTCTTCCGGGAAAAATTTATTACTTTGAAAAACAGGATTACAATGTTTCGGAATTTGGAAAGTTCGGTTTGATTTCTAAGATTTATCCAGAACAGGAATATCCCTCAAGTTCAAATCCGGATTCTGTCGGGATTGATGAACTTACTGATGATGGTTACCTCAAATATTTTGAATATGAATATACTATTACCGATTTATTACCAACTGTTCCATACTATATAAATGTAACCGCTTTTGATTTCGGTTCGCCCGAATCTGATCTGAAATCTCTGGAATCATCCAAAACTGTCGGGGCTCAATTTGTTTTTCCATCCTTTGAAAGTGCAGGTAAGTTTAAAAACAATAATGTAATCGTTTATCCCAATCCATACAGGCTGGATGCCGGTTACAGGAATAGTGGATTCGAGGGACGGGCTGATTTGGGCAGGCAGGATGACAAGGTCCGAGAAATTCATTTTGCTAATCTCCCTCCTAAATGCATAATAAGGATTAATACTCTCGACGGTGATTTGGTTAAGGAAATCATTCATGATATGGATCCGTCAAATCCAAGTTCGTCTCATGATTCCTGGAATCTTATCACCCGTAATACTCAACTGGTTGTTTCCGGGTTATATTACTGGTCGATTGAAGAACCAAACGGCAAGACTCAAATAGGCAAATTAGCCATAATCATGTAAAGATTATGCTTGTCATTCCCAGCTTGACTGGGAATCCATTTATATCAATGAGTTACTGGATACCCGTTTTCACGGGTATGACAAAACTACAAAGCTTTTGTTACATATAATATTTTAATCTCTCTCATGTGCCCCTTTATTGAAAATAACACAAGCAAGACCTGCAGCAGACGAGGACGTCTGCCAGCCACAAACTCAATAAAAAGATCAAATATTGCTCAATTTGACTTTAATGTAGGGCTATTATT
>DAOWMZ010000076.1 GCA_030642845.1 Candidatus Zixiibacteriota bacterium | reverse complement strand
TCGAATTCGAGATTCTCATCATCCTGGCTTGGATTGTTTTGGTCATTTAATTTAAAACCACATTTGGGGCAGAATTTTGTATTTTCTGATAATTTGTTATAATTGCATTTAGGGCAAATATTCACTTAAGAATCCTTTTTTTATATAATACAGATTTATAACTTTTATCGACTTATTAGTACTATTTCTTTAGAGTCTTAATGTGGAATTATAGTTTGGCGTAGTCCCTTAAGTCGTTGTTGTGTGGTTAGGTGGCTGAGGTCTGCTGTTCTTCACTTGATTTAGTTTTAGTAGGTCAAAACTCTTGAGTTTGAACATTTTTGAGAAAATTGTCGAAAGTCAAGACTTTTGCCCTACTCATAAAATAAAAACAGTAGATTGATTTTATTCAACAATTAATGATATTGTGCGTCCGTTTAAATAAGATGGATACTATGGCAAATAATGGCTTGACAGTACCAAGCATATTTGATTATACTTTGCAATTGTTTATGGAACGATTAATTATCCATATAAGTGGATAGGAGGAATTTATAGATGAGAAGGCGTGTTAACAGATTGCTTTTCATTGCCTTAACAGTTATTACTGTTACCCTTTATTTTGGGTGTTCGCAGCCGGATGATATTATCAGTCCGATCTCTTTATCAACACTTACATTATCAGCACAATTACTACCAGAGGCACCGGACGGTATGGCTTATGAATTGTGGGCTGTAAGGTTAGCAGGCACTGATACGTTATATACTTCGTTAGGGAAGTTTGATTATAATCGTGTTGAAAAGTTATTTACTGATTTGGATGGGGTGGAAAGGGAAGATAAAAATGCCTTCAGTCTGGATGATGATATTTTCTCGTATGACTGGATTGCCATTTCTATTGAAGCCATTGCAGGAGATGATCCGTTATTGCCTGGTCCGACAATGTTGTGGGATTTGGTTACTGATCCATCAAATGACCCTATCAATTTGCGTTTCCCTTTTTCAGATTCAATGTGGTTTTCTACCTGTCGTTATAATATGCAGACAGTATCTGATACCGACAGATATAATAATATAGGGACGGGACTCTGGTTTTCCACCTATAGTAGAAAAACAACTGTAGTTCAGGATACAATAGCTTTCGATAGTTTTACAATTGGCTCTACGTGGGTTGACGATATTGGAGATAAATCGGAAACTACTGTTGTTATAGATATTTTAAATCCTAGAATTGATACAATTGATCTTATATTAGGATTGGATACATTGATTCATCAAAGCTTCCAGTACGAGATTGTTGCTCAAACTTTTTCCGAACCACCTTACCTTGGTACTTCAACTTTATTTTATATTCAGGTAGGGGAACCATTTGAAGTAACCTATGACCAATTCACTCAAGATGATTTTGCACTCTGGGATTATAGCGAGTTAGGTTGGCACTATAAAGGTTGGATTGTGTCTCCATCAATTTCTGACGCTAATGCCAGCGAAGGGGATTTTACACTTCCTGCATGGGGATATACGGTTACTGGAAAAGATGCATTACCCGGCTATGAAGGTGGTTTAATATCAACAGGTACTTTTAATAATATAGATGAGCCAGATGATGATGGTGGAAAATATGCTATTGGTCCTCGCGTTCCACCATTCCCGGGAGATGAATTCTTTGTCGGATTACCTAATGGTGTGGCTGGTCCTTTGGATTTGGTTCCAGATCCGAGTGGAAATCAGGGCGTTGTCTTTATTTCGCTTGAACCGGATAATTTTGTAACTGATACTACAAACTTTCCGCTAATGATATTCTTTAAAGCTCTTCCTGAAACTCCCTGGGATCCATTGGTTGATTCCCTGGATCAAAACACAATGAAAGGTCTGATCAATACTAATAATCCTACCCAGGGATTTCCTATTATAAATGTAAGTATTAAGAGATTTTAATAGGTTAAATAACTTACTAAGTGATATAAGCCGGCAGAAACGCCGGCTTTTTTTATAATGAAATAATATCATATAAATTTGTTAGTGATTCATATGTTTTAAGCTTTTATGGTATATAGTAATCCTAAGAAAGACTTAATCTTAAGTCAAATAATAATTAAAAAATATAAATAGTGCTTGCGCTTTGTTTCACAAGCGAATATATTCCTGCCTGATTTGAAAGACTCTGTTTTTGTATGAAGAAATATAAAGAACGTAAACTCAACATAGGAACTTAAACGGGGAGAATTAATCGATGGATACTGGAATATTATCCGCGATAATCGGTGTCATTGGGCTTATTTTTGCTTTAAGTCTGTTTTTCTGGATTAAAAGCAAACCAAGCGGTACCGATCTGATGAAAGAGATCTCCGAGGTTATCCATGATGGTGCTATGGTATTCCTCAAAAGAGAGTACTCGATTCTCGTAATTTTTATTGCCGTTGTTTTTGGTCTTCTGTATTGGAAGGTCGAACCCAGCAATACTGCTTTTGCATTTTTAGGTGGAGCAGGCTGCTCCATGTTAGCCGGTTTTATCGGTATGAAAGCGGCTACCAGAGCCAATGTTCGTACCTGTGCTGCTGCTAAAGACGGCGGTATGTCGGAAGCTTTATCTATTGCTTTCACCGGTGGTGCCGTGATGGGTATGTCAGTAGCTTCACTGGGGTTAATTGGTGTAGGTATTGTTTTTTATCTTTTTGGAAATCCACAGGATCAGCCGATTATTAATGGTTTCGCCATGGGAGCTTCATCAATAGCCCTATTTGCTCGTATTGGCGGAGGTATTTTTACCAAAGCTGCCGATGTCGGTGCTGACCTTGTAGGTAAAGTTGAAGCCGGTATTCCCGAAGATGACCCGCGTAACCCTGCTGTTATTGCCGACAATGTTGGTGATAATGTCGGTGATACTGCTGGTATGGGAGCCGATCTTTTTGAATCTTATGTAGGTTCAATTATTGCTACAATTGCTATTGCTGCAACAGTTACCGGCATTTCCGGAAGTATTACAGAGGAAATAGCAAATAATCGTGATGCTTATATGCAGCTTCCGTTAATGATTGTGGCTTTTGGAGCTTTGGCTTCAATGTTAGGTATTCTTTCTGTTAGACTTTTTTCAAAAATGAATCCGGCTGCGACTCTTCGGTTAGTCACCTATGTAGGTGCTGTTGTTATGCTGGTAGCTGCCTGGTTTACTATTGATTATTTGAAAATCGATCATAAGGTTTTTTGGGCAATTATTGGCGGTAATGTTGCCGGTATTATTCTCGGTTTATTAACTGAATATTATACTGCTGCATCTCCGGTAAGAAAAATTGCCAAAGCCTCAGAGACCGGTGCCGCTACTAATATTATTAATGGTTTGGCCGTAGGTATGGAATCATGCTTGTTGCCCGTTATTGTAATCTGTGCTGCTATTTATACCGGTTATAGTTTTGCCGGTCTTTATGGTATCGGTATTGCCGGTGTTGGTATGTTGGGTACAATCGGTGTCACTATGTCAGTCGATGCTTATGGTCCTATCGCTGACAATGCTGGTGGTATTTCCGAAATGTCAGGTCTGGGTTCGGATGTCAGGGATATTACTGACAGATTGGATTCACTTGGCAATACGACTGCAGCAATCGGAAAAGGTTTTGCCATCGGTTCTGCTGCCTTAACTGCCTTGGCACTCTTCTCAGCATATGCTGCTGCGGTGGGTTTAGAAAGTATTAATATTCTTGAGGTACATGTTGTTCTTGGATTTTTCATAGGAGGCGTGTTACCATTCTTTGTTGCTTCCCTGACTATGACTGCAGTTGGTAAAGCTGCTGCCAAAATGGTCGAAGAGGTTCGTCGTCAATTCCGTGAAATCAAGGGTTTGATGGAAGGTACAGCGAAACCGGATACCAAAACCTGCGTGGATATTGCCACTACCGGAGCTTTACAGCAGATGATCGTTCCCGGACTCACTGCAATTTTAGCTCCTATTGCTGTAGGTTTAATTTTTGGTGAGAATGGCGCTGAAGCATTGGGTGGATTCCTGGCCGGTGCGACTATGTCCGGTGTGATGATGGCCCTTATGATGGCCAATGCCGGGGGTGCCTGGGATAATGCCAAGAAATATATTGAAGCCGGTGCACATGGCGGTAAAGGCTCTGATGCCCATAAAGCTGCTGTGGTTGGGGATACCGTTGGTGATCCATTTAAAGATACATCCGGTCCTTCAATGAATATCTTGATTAAATTGATGGCAATTGTCTCACTTGTGGTAGGTCCAGCATTATTTAATTAGTATTATTACACTTGCTACAATTATCAAAGGAAGCTATCTTTATAAGACAGCTTCCTTTTTTATTTGATTTAGAATGAATATTAATCGCACGAGGAAGTATTATTATCATAGAGATTGACTAAAAATGAAACTTTCACAAATAGTATTCGTTAGCAAACCATAAGGAGTTTTGATGGAAACAAACGATATTTCACAACCGTTAGAGACTGAAAAGAAAAGTGAGGGATTGTCTTTTCGCGGATTAACTGAAATTTTCTATCAACCTTCGGTATTCTTCAAGGATTTAAAAGACAACCCAAAGATTTTAATCCCATATATCGCTATGCTGATAGTAATGTTCGTATTTTTCTATCTTGCAGTTGATTATATTGTGAATGAACAAATGACTATGCCGGAAATACAAGAAACTATCGAAAAGCCCGGTATGACAGAAGAGACAATGCGAACTATTTTGCATTGGCAGATAATGATCGGCGGTGTGCTTTTTATGATTTTGCCTGCATTAATTGCTGCCGGGTTAGCTTTGTTTTTTGGTAATTTTGTTTTTGGCTTGAAGTCTACCTATAAGATGATTCTCTCTGTTATGCTGTATGGAGAATTTTTATATGCGGTTGGGGCTTTGTTGCATGCACCACTTATGATTATGAAGGAGAGCATGATGGTAACATTCTCTCCCGCGGTTTTAGTGGCGGATCAGGGAATGCAATCTTTTTGGTTTACTGCATTGTCAAAAATATCTGTCTTTCATATATGGGAAATAATTGTTGTCGGAATTGGTTTATCAATAATATATAATATTCCGCGCAACAAAGGATACCTGTTGTCGGTCTTATCAATAGGTATGTTAGCAATTATACATGTGATAATTTCAGGAATTGCTTTAATGTTTAAATAGAATGGAGATCTTTGATGATGAGGTTGCTTGTTTTCTTTTCATTGTTACTTGTAGGTATGTTAATGGTACCGTCAGCTAATGCTGCCGAACTTTTGACACTTGATGATTGTATTGAGCTGGCCCTGAAAAACAGAGCCTCGATTATTGCCGCTAAAGGGAGAGAACAATTAGCCGGTGCAAATAAAAGAGCATCATTAGGTGCTTTTCTACCGCGAGTGGACATGTCATATAGGTATTCAGAATCTTCATCAAGAAACGTAAAATCCGATATCGAATTACAGAATGTAAGGTATTATAGAGACAGCGTAGAGGTCTTTGATCGCGATACTGATACCTCATTAGGCTATCAATTCGGAGTCAGTCCCGAAGTGATATCTTCATATATAATGGAAATTGACCTGCCGGATCAGGAGGGAAGTAATAAGAGTTTTGATATCTCAGCCAATATGTCTCTTTTTAACCTTTCCAATTGGTTTAACTATGCCGGTTCAAAAGCAAGCCTTGCCAAAGCTAAGCTGGATGTAATAGGATCAGAGCAGGATCTCATATATTCGGTAAAGGTATCATACTACTCCTATTTGGCCGTGCTAAAGAATGTGGAAGTACAGAATCGGGCCGTTGAAAGGAGCACCGAACAACTAAAACTTATCCAATCAAAGTATGATTTGGGTTCTGCATCAAAATCCGACGTATTAAAACAAAAAGTTCAGGTAGGAAATGATCGCCTTGCGTTACTGACTGCTCAAAATGAAATCAATAGCGGTAGAGCATCATTAGCTTATACAATCGGACTTGATCCTAATAGCGATGTCGGGTTTTCCACAGAATATTCCATGCGCGAATACTCAGGTACTCTTGAAGAAGCTATGATTTATGGTCTGGAGCATAACCCCGGATTGTTATCATCAGAGAAAAACGTCGATATTTACAAACATTCAGTACGTTCAAGAAAAGCTAAATATCTACCTACTTTGTCTGGATTTGGAGCGTTGACATATTCCGATGGGACTCAGGGAGACACGGCTACTTTTAATTTCTCCAGCAGAAGCACTACTTTTGGTTTCCAGGTCAATTTCAATATTTTCGATGGTTTTATTCGGGAATACAATTTAACCAGTGCCAAAGTCAATTATAATACTGCCAGAGCTGAGTATGCTGATTGGCGGAATTTTACCAGCCAGAGTATTAAATCTAAATATCTTGATATTGAGCGTTTAAAAGAAAAACAGAATGTTTCAAAAGAGAATGTGGAAGCGGCTAGTGAAGATCTGAAAATTACACAGGAAAAATATAATCTGGGAGCAGCCACGATTCTTGATCTCCTTGATGCTCAAGTTTCTCTAAAGAGAGCCCAGGTATCATTGATCAAGGCTGATTTTGATTTGAATCTGGCTATTTCAAACCTTGAGAATGCTATGGGTAAAATGTAATCGTTAATGAATGGGAAATTTGTACTTAAGGATTTATTATGAAAAAGTGGTTGATAATAGGCGGGATAATAGTAGTAGTTGTAGTACTTGTTATTGCCAACCTGAATTTAAAAAGCGGTAAGACTACCAAGGTAAATGCTGAGGCAGCACAGAGTCGAGATATTATTGAAACAGTCTCCGCATCAGGGCGTATCCAGCCGCAAACAAAGGTCGATATTACTTCAGAAATTAATGGCGAGATTGTAAAGCTATTAGTTAAAGAAGGATTATATGTAAATAAAGGTGAGCTGCTGGTAGTACTTGATACCGTTCAGTTACAGTCAGATCTTGACCAGGCACGATATTCTGTTAATGAAATTACTGCCCGCCTTGATGGAGCCGGATCGACTTTGGAGCAATCCGAGGAAGAGTTCGAGCGCCAGGATAAACTTTTCAAAAACAAACTAACATCAGAAACTGAATTCAAAAATGCCAAATATGCTTTCTTAAATGCTAAGTCATTATATGAAGCAACCAAAGCTCAATCACAACAATCAAAAGCTCGTTATGATAAAACTCTGGATAATCTCAGTAAAGCTAAAGTTGTTGCTCCCATGTCAGGTGTGATTACTTTCCTTGACTGCGAAGTAGGTGAGATTGCAGCAGCTCAAACAAGCTTTTCTCAGGGACGAATTTTCATGACTATCTCCAATCTTGACGTATTTGAAGTGGAAGTTGAAGTTGATGAAACCGAAGTTACAAAAGTTGAATTGGGACAGGAAGCAGAGATTGAAATTGATGCTTTCCCTGATACTACTTTT
>DAOWMZ010000108.1 GCA_030642845.1 Candidatus Zixiibacteriota bacterium | reverse complement strand
GTCAAATGAAAAAGATTTTTATTCCATTTCTAATTTTGATTGTAATCGTTGTAATCGGATTAATAATTTTATCCGGCGGAAAAAAAGCGATTGTATATGAGAGTCCTGTTCTTTCGGATTCAAAAGATTTAAAGGATCTTGGAATTCGGGAATCCGAAGAATTAACGACATACAAATTGATCGATACTGCTAAGGGTGTTTACAGGATACCGATTGATAGTGCTATCGATATTTACATCATGGAAAACAATCGATAACTACCTCTGCGTATCTAACCAATTTCCCATAAACTCGGTGGATTTGTTTAAGATTTATTTTTATCTGTTTGAGAATAACAACGACATTGAAGCAGGTAGATATTCTTACCGTCAGATGCAAATTCAATTTCAACAGGAGAATTAAGAATCTTCTTCAGGGTGGTTAATAGAGTGTTGAAAGTACCAATAAAATCTGTATTAGTAAATAAACCATTAAAAGTAATAATTAAATTATCTAAATCTAATTCCATACCAGACAATTGGTCAATTTTATTATCCTTGTAAACAGAAACAATGTTTTCAATGTTTGGTATATCAGGGCCAATTTTCTTTAGAAGAACTTTAATATCAACAGTTTCAATGCGATTAAGTTTCAAATTGATTACATCTGCTATTTTGGGGGAATCGTCCCCTTTTTCACTATCAGAAGTAAAGGGTATGTTTGCTTGATTTATGGGAGAAAATTGTACAAGACTTTCACCTTTTGCTCGATTATCAATTCGAGTTCCTAATCCAAACGTCATACGGATCATATCATTATTTACATTTGGATAAGATGTGTTTTCATTACCATAATCACTATAAGCAGTTCCAGAATATATCGGGAAGAAGTATTTATCAATTTTAGTGCCAACAACTTCCTGTATCATGACCCCCATTTCTTCATCATAATCCAGCAATCCATTTTTTACTCTATAGTTTATTGGATCAGGTGCAAATGTAGATGCATAGACTTCAGCTATAGCATTCTTCAAAGCCTTAAGACGTTCTTTCTTGTTACCCTGATTGCTCAGGAAGATACTTTTATATTTTCCGGCAAACGAAATTCCAGTACGATCATCAAGTAAGCTTGAGCTCCTTACAATAAGAGGGGAATCATTGAAATCATCAAGAATAGTCACTAACATTTTACGAATGTCTTCGGGGATTTGACCATTTTTGAAAAGATGAACAATGTATGGGTATTCCAGAGTTATTTGATTATTTCGTTTGTATTTTTGCTCAAATATATCATCGAAGTTATTATAATGCATGTAATGGATTATTACATCTGAGCTAATAAACCATGTTTTGGGATTTTTAATGTTTTTGAGAAGAGATTCTTCTTTTAATTTCTTATTAATGATTTTATTAATTAGAAATAGCCTCGCACTTTTTCCACCTAATCTTCCACGGCTTTTATCACTATATACTACATTTTCCAATAGATTTAGAAAATCTTTTATTACTAATATTTCTTTGGCAATATTGATATATTCATATTGGTTTGAAAGAAATCTTCTGATCAATGATATTTTAATCCCCATGTTACTCGGTAAAGGGGCTTCCATGTCAGAGGGTGATGTGCTAAAATAACGTCGCATAGCATCATCAACATCAGCTAATGGAAGATGTCTGTTAACAATATGAGAGAGAGTACCAAGCTTATCTTCCTGCACCCAATTATTAATATAATTTAGTATCTCATCATCGCTAAAATATTTACGGGCTATTTCAAAAACGAATTTGCTATAATTGGAAAGATAATCGATTGAATGTTCCTGATTGACGATATTGTCATCTTGCGTAATCGGTGTGTCTGATGATTGTAGATGAGTGGAGATAGATTTTAATAATTTTCTTGCCTCAATATTACCCCCCTGACTCAATTCGTATAATATCTTCCGTGAAATGCGAAAATATAAATCCTGATTTGTTTGTTTAATCATTTCCAGAATGATGTCTGATTTCTCACGTTTTTGTGTAGAGTCTTGATTTTCATTTTGTTCAATAGTAGTCACCGTTTTATGGTCATTCTGGTGAACAATAAACTGACTCAGGGAATTGGTAATAGTCTGAATCAGTCGTTTCTCTTCTTCAAGAAAAGGGTTTTCATCGGTTGATGTTGATTTATCTTTATAGTGAACAGAAACATATCCAATATTTACTTCGCTGCAGATAATATCAGACCTGATGAATCCCTTTGTTTCAGTAAAATCAGGAGATTGATATATTTTACTTCCAACCTTTATATTGATGAGGCAATCTTCTGGATATTGCATTGCAGGAGGAATTATATCTAAAATTTTCGGACAAAGCTTATCTATTGAATCATTTAAATCATATAGTATTTCCTGAACTTGATAGAGACAATTGAGCTCTATTGATCTCTTTTTGAGTGTCTCAAGTTCAGCGTTATTCTGATTGTTAGTCATATAAAATCACACTCCTGCCACTACGGCCATCGACTTTGATCGTTAATGGTTTTGAAAGTTGAATGTGATGAATGTAATCTGTTCGTGTCATGTCTTTCTGTTTTTTTAGCCAGTTCCAATTAATGCTATGAGTGCTGGAATGGGATACTTGTAAGAAGTTAATCCGAAAGCTTGTCATATTATGGAAGAAGTGTGTTCCCTGGCTTAATTCTACATCCATGTTTGGCAGAGTTGCCTCGACAATAGTTTTTGCTCCTGAAATCTGACTCCAATTCACCGGAATCCCCAGCCAGGGATCTGAGCTGCCCCATCTCCCAAATCCGATTAATAAATAGGAACGACCATCATTGACAAGTTTACGATTTAATTCAGCAATTTCACCGGCAATTTGCTGTGTATTTTTTGCATTGAAATTATCAGGATCAACATAAATGATATCTTCAATAACTTCAGAGATGCCATTACCAAGTGATCTTTCGGAGGAGACTAAAATATTTTTCTGTTCCATTTCTTCAGGAAGGACATCAACTACGGCATCAGATACGACCATAGGACGAACTTGCAGGAAACCAAATTGAGCTTTAAGTGCTCCGTTAGTATTTATTGTAACTGCAAACTCAATTTCTACTTCATTCCCCAGAGCTTTTTCACAAATATCCAAAAGTTCAATAATAATTTTATTAAGATTTATTTGGTCAACAACCAACATAGGAGCAAAAGTAACCAGCCTTGGGCCAGTCCGACCGGTTCCAATTACGATTCTGTCATCCTGAGGTATATAAGTAGAGGCAACAAAACGTAAAGTGTCATCTTCTTCAGAGTCAGCCAGAGTTCCTTTTAACATATACTCAGTTTCTAATGCCGGATCACTAACAGGGGGTTTTCCAGTATTAATAGCCCAAAATGAAGTCTGTGTTAATCTTAATAACTCTCCGGGTGAACCCGCCGGAGGATTAACTTTTGGAAGAGATGGGGGGTAACTCCAAACAATACCGCCATCAACTATGCTCTTACCAAGTCCTAAAGCGAGATTTACAATGCCATCTTTTGCTTTAGCGGCACCAATCGGATAAAAATTATATGATCTTGCAACACCCGATATATGCGGATAAAATCTGTTATTATATCCCTGACCTACGACATCCTGAATTATAACAGCCATTTTTTCTTCTTTTGTAGAACAATCAATAGCTTTATGATAATCTTTTGCTACTCTGAAAAAGGTGGATGCGTAAACAAATTTTATTGCTTCTGCAATTTTTTCATATCGAGTATCTATATCAAATTGATTATTTGGAATCATTTTTGTAGCATATACACCTGCAAATGGTTCATAAATTGCATCTTCAAGCAAGCTTGATGAGCGGATAGCAAGTGGGATCTTAACTGAATCTACTAATATCCGAAGTTTGTCTCTTAATTCTTCAGGTAATTTACACTTTCCAAAAGAATGTGCTATAAACTCATCCGACATATCGGAAAGAGCAATTTTGTATAAATTATTTTCTTCCATAAATTTGTCAAAAATATCAGTAGTAATTACAACAAATCCTGGAATACAAATTGTAATATTCTTATAATTTTTTTCAGAGAAGTGTGAATTGATGAAATCTTCAATAAATGCTAAACCAGAAGCTTTACCGCCTATTGAACCTGATCCGATGTAGGTAATCTTCTTTTCATTATTTATGAAATTATTATCAAAGGGAGTGAGTTTTTCAATAGGGATTGTAATTTGACTTGTGGACATAATGCTATTATTCCCGAAATCTATGAGTATTGAAAAATATTTAATTCTATTTATATGAAACGAGATATATAAAAATATCTCGTTTCATAATATATAGGATAATTATCCGTTAAGGATTTTATCAATTTCTTCTTTATCAAGATCCATCACACCCGGCAGACCGGTAATATCTGCAGCTTCAGGTGTTAAGGCTGTTAAATCATCACGAGTCATATGTTCAAGAGCGAACTTTCTGCTGCCAGCCATCAGCTGACGCAAGCCCTGAGCCAAACGTTCGTAATATGTATAGAGGCCTAATGCACCTGTTGGTATTTTTTCGAATTCTTTGTCGCCAAGTTCTTTTCTTAAATCAGCCGCAGTAACAAATATTTCATCTTTTGTTCTGCCAAACCGTTCGACATAGACGGGTATTTGGTGTTCATTTATTTTCTTGCCGATTGTTTTGCCTACCATAGTAGCAGCAAGCGGTCCGCGTGCCATGCCAATCAGTTTAACAAAAGGTGCGCCCATTGCCAATCCTTTGAACATTTGATCTTCAAAAGTAAATCCGCCAGCCGGAATCAGATCAGGGACATATTCGCCTTTATCAGCCATTTTTTTGGCCATCTGGTAGAGCATAGTATGTAGTTCAACTGTAGGAATACCCCATTCATTCATCATTCTCCAGGGGCTCATTCCCGTACCACCGCCTGCACCGTCAACAGTAAGTACATCAATTTTATATTTTGAAGCATATTTTAATGCCATAGCAAGAGCTGCCGGTCTATAAGCACCGGTTTTAAGAGAGATATATTTTGCACCGGCTTTACGAAGTTCTTCAACTCTCTTGGCAAATGATTCTTCGGTTACCATTCCCACTCGTGAATGACGTTCGAATTCTTTGAATGTACCACGTTCGAATGCTTTGATTACATCGGGATCCATTGGGTTAGGCAGTACCACATAACCACGCTCATAAAGGAGCTGTGCTTTTTTAAGATCTCTGATTTTAACTTCACCACCAATATTTTTGGCTCCCTGACCCCATTTAAGCTCAACCCACTCAACACCGAGTTTTTCGATGGCGTATTCCTGTACTCCAAGCCGAGTATCTTCAACATTAGCCTGAACAATAGTAGCACCATAACCATCACGCTGATTATCTTTAAAAAGATTGACGCGTCTTTTCAAATCAACAGTATCAATAACTCGTCCCTTTTTAATAACAGCTTCGGGGTCCATTCCGACGACATTTTCACCGATAGTCAATCCGGTTCCTGCCAGAGCAGTGCCAATCGCCAGGCCATCCCAGTTATTTTTTGCCACATCAGTTGATCCGATTCCGGGGATCATAAGGGGAAGTTTGAATTTTATACCCTTGTCACGACCGAAATGTACTTCCAAATTAACATTTGGAAATATAGCAATGTCACTATCGGCTTCAATACCTTCTGCTCCTACGACCCCGCCAATGATATTCAAATGCGAGTAATCTACGGGATACTCTTTTTCTGATGCAGTTGTAATTACACCGAATGGCTGAGGGTAAATGACTTCATGTCCACGGTAAGCAGATTTACCGATCTCACACATTCCGACACATCCATCAACACAGGTTACACACATTCCCGATATAGGAGTAATCGAATCTTCAGTTCTGTTTTTTGTCAGCGTTGCGGCTGATCGATTAATTCTATTTAGTGACATTTTTTTCATCCTCCTTTTCCTTGCAGTCTTTTTCAATTTCACAAGCCACGCAAGGATCCATATAACACATCATATCATCATATTTTTCTTTATCTAAACAGGGGGCACTAATATTTGTACACGCCCCACATATTGCTTTATCTGGCTCATTATAAGTACAACGTAATTGGCAAGCAGGACAGACAAACATACAACCACCACATAAACGACACTCTTCTGACTTAATGTCAAATGGTGTTCCTATGCTGCGTTCCTGTCCTCTTCCACGAAAACCGATAGCTTTAGCTGCCATTTGTTCTTCACACATTCTGACACACAAACCACAAAGAATACAGTCTTCATATTCCTGTTTGAATCTTTGTTGTTTAACTCCATACTTAGCTGCAATATCCTGAATTACTTTGGATTGGGGGCAGGAAGCCAGTAATAGTTCTATCACCATTTTCCTAGCCTTAGCAACTCGTTTTGAAGTAGTGCGGACTTTCAATCCCTCAGTAGCCGGGTAAGTACAGGAAGTAACAAGCTTAGATCCGGGACCTTCTCCTATTTCAACCACACACAAACGGCATGCGCCGTAGGGGGAAAGCCCTTCCATATAGCAAAGAGTAGGAATAGGGAT
>DAOWMZ010000261.1 GCA_030642845.1 Candidatus Zixiibacteriota bacterium | reverse complement strand
TTCCTAAAATTGTCCCACCATGAGTGAGAATGCCGGAGACATCTTTGATACTCAGTTCCATATAGCGGTTTTCAATAAGACCTTCATAACCGTCCTTGAAACCGATTACGCTTACATCATAGTCATTGTCTGCTGTCTTTACTACTGCTCTGATAACAGCATTTAATCCGGGGCAATCACCACCACCGGTTAATACGCCAATTCTTTTGATTTTTTTCATAGGCACAATGTTGGATAATAGTTGACTAAAATCAACCCTTTTTAATTTGTTGAAAATATAATGTTTCTTTTAATTCGGGTAGCCGACTGAACGCAGTAATATTGCCTTCCGGTAGGTTCACTTCGTGGGCGGCAGATGTCCTCATCTGCCCCTAATAGAACAGTATCCCTTTTGTCACCTGTTTTCTCAACATGAGGTGTTAAGGATGTTGTGATACAATGTGTAAACTATGTCTTGACACAGTAGCCTTGTAGATACAAGGGTGGATCCCTCTGCTGATCTGCCTTAGAAAGGGAAGTCCGCCCAGGCGGACTTCCCTACTTCGAATGGATTCCCGATCAGGTCAGGAACGACAAAAACCCAATGTGCCCCACAAGCATGCTGTGGGTTTTTCCACTTCTGTTCATAATTCAAAATATCATCCATGTTAATCGATTTCTCCCATAACAAGCTATGGGCCACCAAACCGGCCAACATGCCTTTTCTCGAGTATTACAAAATCAATAAGCACTCGTTTACCCCATATTTAACTACAAAATAAATTTATTTCAATTATTAGTTTAATATATTACCATATAGAGATAAAAAATTGTACGGTTAAGGCGATAACAAAGATATAGGGAAATATTTGGTTGCCTTAAATAAATAAACAGGGAAGTTATATGCGCGTAAAACAATTCCTCGTACTGCCAAAACTACCGGAAAGAATAATTGCTCTTCAGGAATTAGCCCAGAATGTCTGGTATTCCTGGAACTGGGATCTGGTTAAACTCTTTATCCGTCTTGATTCGGAAATGTGGGAAAAATGCTATCAAAATCCAGTCGAAATGCTTTCCAAACTATCACAGGAAACACTGCAAAAAGCAGCTGACGATGATGGTTTCGTAGCCAGTCTTGATCGTGTGTATCAGAAATATCAGGATTATCTATCCCGTAAAAGATGGTACGAATCAAAATATCCTGATAATAAAAATAAGACTATTTCGTATTTCTCACTTGAATATGGTCTTGATACCGGTTTACCGGTCTATTCAGGAGGTCTTGGAGTTCTCTCCGGAGATACTCTAAAATCCGCCTCGGATATCGGGCTTCCAATGGTTGCCACCGGCTTGTTATACCGTTATAAATATTTTCGTCAGTTCCTATCCAGCGATGGCTGGCAACAGGAAAGATACGAAGAAAACGACTGGTTTCATATGCCGGTACAGCTGGTAAAAGATGAAAATGGTGAACCTGTTCGAGTGACAGTTTCTCTGGGCGATACCCCGGTACACTTGCAAATATGGAAAGTAAAAGTAGGGTTGATTCCGTTATATTTTCTCGATGCCAACATTCCGGAAAACTCTATTAAAAGCCGAGAGATTACATCAGTCCTATATGGTGGTGATAAGGATATGCGTATTCGCCAGGAGATAATTCTGGGCATTGGCGGTATCCGTGCCTTGAGAGCTATGGGGATAGAACCGAGTATGTATCACATGAACGAAGGGCATGCCTGGTTTTTAACTATGGAAAGAATCCGTAATCTTATGCAGGATAAAGGTCTTAGTTTTAATGAGGCTCGCCAGTATGTCTGGTCCACTACTGTCTTTACTACTCATACTCCCGTACCGGCGGGTAATGAAAGATTTGATACTGTATTGCTGCATCGTTATCTATCAAATCTTGTTTCAGAACTTGGTATATCCTGGAAGACATTCCTTTCTTTAGGGAGGATGATTCCAGACGATGAATCAGAATCATTCGGAATGACTGTAGCAGCTCTAAAAACCTCCGCTTTTGCCAACGGTGTGTCAAAACTTCACGGTCAAGTCTCTCGTGAGATGTGGCACAACATCTGGCCCGATCTCCCCAAAGATGAAATCCCGATAAAACATATTACCAACGGTGTTCATCCCTCTTCATGGATTTCACATGATCTGAACGAACTATATGAGTCTTACTTCGGACCCAAATATCGTGAAAAACCGGGTGATCCCAAACATTGGGAAAAAGTTGACAAAATACCCGATACGGAACTTTGGCGAATTCATAACAAACGACGCGAAAGGCTGGTATTCTTTGCCAGAAAACGATTAAACAAACAACTAAGCCGCAGAGGAGCTTCTCAATTGGTTATCAAAGCAGCAGACCAGCTTCTTGATCCGCGTGCTTTAACAATCGCCTTTGCCCGACGGTTTTCTACTTATAAAAGAGGTAATCTGATATTTTCCGATCCGGATAGGTTAGCAAATCTGATTAACGATAGTCAACGGCCATTACAGATTATCTTAGCCGGAAAAGCTCATCCTCTTGATAATCCCGGAAAAGAAATTATAAAAGGAATCATTAAACTCATCGGTGAAGAACGTTTCCGCAGCAGAGTTATATTTCTTGAGGATTATGATATTAATGTTGCCCGCTATATGGTACAGGGAGCAGATGTCTGGCTCAATACTCCCCGCCGACCTCAGGAAGCATCGGGGACATCCGGTATGAAAGCAGCCTTTAATGGCGTTTTGCATTTTTCTATTCTTGATGGCTGGTGGGACGAAGGATATACCGATGAAGTCGGGTTTAAAATCGGTAATGGTGAAGATTATGACAATGTTGATGTTCAGGATAAACTTGAAACAGAGATGCTGTATAACACTCTTGAACGGGAAATAATTCCTCTCTTCTATGACCGCAACGAATCCGGTGTTCCAACTCAATGGCTGACCAAAATGAAAGCTTCAATAAAAATGTCAGGCCAAAAATTCTCAGCTCAGCATATGCTGATGAATTACACTGATAAATTTTATATTCCGGCAATAACACATAGTGCAAAATTAAAAGAAAATGATTTTGCTGTCACTCGCGAAGTTACGTCATGGCTGGAAAGAATGACAAACAGCTGGGACAACATTGCTATTGAAAATCTTGATATACCTGAAATGGACAACACTGTTTATGTAGGTCAGAAATTCCCTATCACAATAACTGTCAATCTTGGTGAAATCAAGCCTGATGATGTACAGGTTGAAATGATATCCGGCCATTTGAATTCACAGGAACAAATCAAGGACAACTTATCAACTTCAGCTACTTTGGTTGGAAATAATGATGACAGAGATGGCGTTTATACTTTTACAAGTGAAGTTACTTGTACTGAATCAGGAAGATTCGGCATAGCCGCCAGAGTAATCCCTAAAAACGATAATATGCCACATACCTTCAAACCAAAGCTAATTTCATGGTGGTAGGTGATAATGTCATCCCCGACTTGATCGGGGATCCATTTTTGTCTGGATATTCCCGTGGCTGGCAGACGCCCTCGTCTGCTGCATTCCCGTGGCTGGCAGACGCCCTCGTCTGCTGCATTCCCGTGGCTGGCAGACGCCCTCGTCTGCTGCATATTGAATTAGTATTTCGTAGGGATACAACATGCTGTGTCCCTTACATAAAAAAAATGGTCATACGAAAGCTGTACTTTCCCACTTAATCTCCAAAATAAAAAGAAACTTTTCTGTTCTCTATCGTAATCAATTAAATAATGGTTTGATTATTTAGTTTTTTGGCGTAACGAGGATTTGTTTATCTATTTTCAGAATAAACTTTATCATCATTTCTTTTATAAACAAGTGAATGCTTTGGGAGTAAGGACTTGACATGCCTTAACATACCTTGTTAATTCGCAAGATACAGATAACATCTTTTTTATAGTTAATTGGAGAAAAACATGAAAAAAGCAAACACCAGACTGGTAATGATGCTGGTCTGTCTAATGCTGGGAATGACTGTAACCGTTTCTGCTTTTGATTTTT
>DAOWMZ010000049.1 GCA_030642845.1 Candidatus Zixiibacteriota bacterium | reverse complement strand
TAGTCTGGCTGATGTAATCCCTACCAGTGAATCTCATTTTTTTAAGGGTTTTGTGTATTACAATGGTGAATTTGCTCCGGTAGGTTCCATTGTTGATGCTTATGATCCTGATGAAGTTCACTGTGGCACATATACAGTCGGTGTCGATAACCAAATCGTTCCTGACTCAATTGGCATTTACGGTTATCTGAGTGTTTATGCCGATGATTTCTCTACTCCTGTTTTAGATGAAGGGGCTGAGGCAGGTGATGTAATTACATTCAAGATTATGAATCGTCCGGCTGTTCTTGACAGCGGGGTTAATATATGGGTCCAAAATGGTAATACTGATGTTGCCAATATTTCTACGACAGGAATTCTTGGTATTGACCTTGTTGATCCACCAAATAATACAACCGCTCCTGCTTGTGATGCAGGTGGTTGTGATACTATCCGGTTTATGATCGGAGTTCAAAATACCGGCAATGGAAAAGATTTTTACGGCGTTAATGTCGTTTCAACCAAAGGCTGGGAAGTTATTGAACTCGACACGCTGATGTTTGAAGGTACAGATTCTGTCAGGACAGCTTATGTTTATAATGGTTCTGGTTCCACTGCTTATGTCTTCTTTGATGTCGTTGTACCTATCTGGCCCGGGACAGAACCTGACACGCTCAGTTATGAAATCTTTTCAAAACTGGACACTTCTGTAAAAGTCAGCGGAGATGTTAATATGTCAGTGATCGTCACTGATATTGATGATGGTACAGACGATTTATTACCTGATCAATACAGTTTAGAACAAAACTATCCCAATCCTTTTAATCCGACTACTACTATTGCATTCAATCTTGCAGTAAAATCGTCAGTAAAATTGATTATCTATGATGTTCTGGGTAGAGAAGTTGATTATTTTGATCTGGGAACTCTTTCTGCCGGTGAACATAATATTAACTACGATGCTTCTGCAAAAGCCAGCGGCATCTATCTCTACCGTATGGTTACCGATTATGGCTCTCAGTCAAAAAAGATGATCTTAGCCAAATAAACCGTTTAGACATGATTTAATAAAAACCCCGATTTTTTCGGGGTTTTTTGTTGTTTTGTCTTTTCACTTTTTCAATTATACTTAATATTTGATGTCTATTGAAATTGGTAGATTTTAACATTGATTACTGTAAAGCACAAAAGGAATTAAAGTGCCTCTAAAATACAGGCTTATAGGTAAAACCGATGTCGGGCTTGTAAGGCCGGGAAACGAAGATTATCTTCATTTAGATCATGACAATCATGTCTTTGCAGTCTGCGACGGAATGGGTGGACATCAGGCCGGTGAAGTAGCTTCAATGACATCTTCCATGACGCTCCAGAATCTTTTTAAGAATTTCCATGATGAATTACTTGAAGTTAATTTGTTATCAATTGAACAAACTATTCCAACTACCGGTAATTTACTTATCAAATCAATAAGGCTGGCTAACAGCCATATCTACCATAAAGCAGCAGTTGATGCCGATCTCTCCGGTATGGGGACAACAATCGCCTCAATAGCCCTGCAAGGCGATATGATGTCAATCGCTCATGTTGGTGACAGTCGTGTTTACCGTCTTGATCAAAGGTCACTGGTTCCCCTGACAATTGATCATTCCTGGATAGCTGAAATTCAGAACAGTCAGAATATTTCACAAGAAGAAGCAGAATCAGTCGTAGGGAAAAATGTTATAACCAGAGCTCTTGGTGTTCGCGAAACAGTTGAAGTGGATTATCGACTTTTACGGATGCGCCCCGGTGATATTTTTATACTCTGTTCTGACGGACTATGCGGCTTTGCTGACGATGAAGATATTTTTGGAATTGCCAACAAAGCCCGATCAGATTTAAACTTGATTGTTGATAGTTTGATTCAACTTGCCAAAGATCGAGGCGGAGCTGATAATATAACAGTAATTGCCCTTAAAATAGATGAAGTTGAAAAAACTGATCTTTCTGAAATTGATGTTTTCACTATTCCCGCTGAAAACCCAGAAGAACAGAATATTGAAAAAGACTGGCTGGAAAAACTAACCGAAGCCGAAAATAATACAGACATTCAGGAATATGATGAACAGAAAAGTCCCAATAAACGGTTTGTATCAATAATTTTCATCATATTTATAATTGCGGCCATTGCAATAATCTACTTATCTACATCCGGGAAAAATTAACTGATTCTAATTCATAAAAAACTCTGTGGGCGGCATACACCCCCGTGTGCCCCAAAAAAACAAGCTTTGCCTACCAGCAGACGAGGGTGTCTGCCAGGCACTTCACAGCCAAGGCCTGCAATTGTTGACAAAACAATAATTTTAATTTACTTTAACTACTAATAATTCTTCATGGTTTTTTAATACCAGAAAGGCAAATAATTGATGAATACATTCCTAAAACTATTTGTATTGTGTATTATAATATTTTTCTCTGCATGCGATAAAACAGATGGAAACAATAGCACAACAGAACCTGAAATTACTGATCAGCCTGATACCGATTACACACCCGGAGAACAAGTTACTATAGACATGATTGACGGGCTCTATAATGACACCAGTATATACACTGACTCTCTGATTACATTTTATGTAAGATTGAATAATAATACAGGTAATTCAATCGAAGGATTTACGATGGGATTCAGAATCTATTCCTACCAGAATAGTGCTACCTGGGATACTACAGCAGGAGAAAACACAGGTGCAATTACAAATGACATGATGAGTTCCTTATTTGTAATCCCATTAAGTATTACTGGTTCCAATGCTGATACAATTGGTTTTGGCGGTATAAATTTTGGTTCAGGAACAGGGATAACAACCGGTTTTAATGAACATGCCTTTACTATCCAAATTGGTCCTATACCAGTTTCTAAACATGGCGGATGGATCTGTCTTGATACTGCTTTTTATCCTCCAGGTGGAGCCTGGATTTGGTCAACAAGCGGAGGTGTAGTCACACCTGACTGGGATGGACCAAGGTGGTTCAGGATTGTAAATCCTGCTTTGGAAAATTGATATTCAGATCCGGAAAATATTATAAAAGAATGGCAAGCTTGCCGATTTGAGTATTGCCATTTTCATCTTCTACAACCCAATAATACAAACCGGAAACAATTATTTGTACATTACGGCTTATTAAATCCCATTCATGATAGGATGATAAAGGATCGATAGAGTCAATATCATGATCTAATTCCTGGATGAGATCACCATCGAGTGAAAATATTTTTATCGTGCATCGAGGGGGTAAATTGGCAAAAGTAACTTTCCTGACCCTGTCCCTCATACGGTCTTCCTCGCCTAACCCTTCAAACCCATTCACACGATACCACTTATCATCACGGTAAGGATTTGGGAAAACATAGACATTCTTTATCCTATCTTCTTTTTCATCCCACTCATTATCAGGGTATATCTCCATGGCAGTTAAAAAGACCGAAGATTCCAATGGCTGGATCCCGGTAGTAAAGGAACCGTAATCAAATGCTGTGACACTTACAAAATAAGAGATATTGGGTAGAAGACTATCAATGATTATTTCATATTCATAATATTTTGGATAACCATCCTCTGTCAACTCTTCCGGTTTGAAAACTCTTATGTTTTCCGGAGGAGGTTCATGGGGGTATATTTTTTTGATCGGTGTTTCAACTCCAAATTCTGATCGGTTATAATCATGAGATACAAAGTAATACAACGACTCAGGAAAATCCGGGTGTATATAAGGATTATAACGGGTAAATAACAAAGGGTCAAAAAGTGAATCGAAACAGGGGTCAGAACCAAAACCATAAAGACATTTGAGTTCTTCCATAGTAAATGGATTATCAATTATCTGGAATTGTTGTACTCCTTTACGTTCACCGAGATAAACTATCTTATCATAGTTTTTCATATCATATGTTGCTATTAAAGAGTAACTCTCTTCCCTGTTATCCCGGGCGATATAAACCCGGTATCCTTCAAAATCAATAAGGTTGGAAAAGATATCAGGGGTGGTTTCGGATTTCCATCCGTTGAATCTGATTCGGATTCCGTTTCTGGTCGGAGACACCCACATATCCGGTGGTGGTGGTGGTGCTTCCGGTTGAAGATCTGGGACACCATCACCCTTATAGTAAAAAGTATCTCCTTCACAATCACGGAACTCCCCTTTATATCCGTCACCATCGGTATCTACTCCCGGTGTATCCCAGGATCTCTGAGCTGTTGCGGCATTTTTTGTAATATTAGTAAAATTTAATCCATGATAATAAGAATCCGGCCTATAAAGATAACCTAGTGTAACAGCAAAATTCGCTTCATTCTGATGTAAATGTTCTCCTGCTACAAACACAACCGGAAATGAAAAATCACCTCCGGGGGGAAGATCAACTGGTCCAACAGATAATACACACTGATAATCAAATCCTCTGGTAATACTGCGGGATCTATATTGTAGCGGCTCTACCCAAACCGGATCAACCTGCTGGATAGCATCGGTATATATCGGATCAAAATCAATTTCACCGTTGCTCAGCATATGATATTTATTTTTATCACCGATTGGAGTCCCGGAACCATGTCCCATATGGCGGTAATTCGCCTTATGCTGAGGCCCATAATCAAGAGGGGCATTATAATGATATGCATACCAATTATAACTAAGATACATACCGTCTTTTAATTCATTTAATAAATAAATACCGGCGATCCCCCCTACTTCAAATATCCCATTATGAAAATCACCTTCATTATCTGCTGTCCAGGCTAATACAATGGTATCCTCATAAACACATCCGGTATAGAAGCTTTCCATCAATGTCAGCAACCCGCCCAGATCATCAGTCCCACCGGGATTCCTCTTTTCTCCCCATAGATCAGGCGGTCTGGTAACATCAATATCACCAGGGTGAACATCTATGTCCCAATAAAGACCGACAAACATTTCCTTAATTACCTTATTACTAACATTAGTGATGTGATAATCAATAATGATAAAATCATCGGTATGAGGATAAGACCATGAATAAGAAGTCTGCTCCACTTCAACTCCAATCGGTTTATGCCCCCTTAAAGAGATCGGGTCAAATGAATAACTGGAAACTCCACTGGTAAAAGTGTCCGCATAAACAGCAATATACTCCTGTTCAGAAATTGCCCCTTCGAATTCCGGAGAGTTAGGATCTATTTTTGATCTTTTGATCATAGGTTGTACAGGATGAAATTCCCGGGCTTTGGTGTTCAATTCTGCGCTGATTGAAACCAGTGTATCTTTATCAACAATGGCACCTATCCATAACCCCCCTTTGTAAAAATAAGTATCATTGTCCCCTTTGGGATATTCCCCAAGAGGAACTCTCCCCCCAACAAAACAATCAACTGTAACACCATTATTTTCCCCGATACCTGCCATACCAAAATTGGTAATTCCCCAGACAAGCCTGCCTATATCATGCCGACCAATACAGTAGGGTGCATTAACAGTGGTTAGAATAACGTTGTCATTTTTTTCGATTTGATTTCTTTGAGCGACGGAAGTGATTGATAACAACAGAGATACAACGATAACATAAATAATCACTTTAATTGTTTTGCGAGATGTCATTATTGTCAATCCGTCATACCATTATAACTTTGTTGTAACTCACAGTACATTGCTCGAACATAAATCCAAACGATAAACTAAACAAGCAGATTAATTTTCTCAAACAACATTCATCAATTAGCGTTCCTGAATATAAAGACGAATATATCAGTACAAAAATTAGTATTATTTTAAATCATAATAAGAAATTCGTTTTTTCTAAGTAATAGTAAATAAATGGAAGATTATATTAATTCGCTTGATTCTAAAGCAGGATTACCAATTTCCCTATTTGTGAGTTCCCTTTATCATCTTCGACTACCCAGTAATAAATCCCTGAGCATACCCGCTGGACATTGCGGGTGATTAGATCCCATACATGATAAGACGAATTGGGATCGGAAGGATCAAAGTCATGGTCTATTTTTTTGATCAAATCACCATCAATAGATAAGATCCTGATAGTGCACTTTGCCGGAAGATTTGCAAATGTAACTTTCCGTACCCGGTCTCTCATTCTGTCTTCCTGCCCCAACCCTTCGAAACCATAAATCCTGTACCAGGCATCCTGGCGGTAGGGATTGGGAAAGACATATACATTTTCTACAATATCAGGCTTGAAATCAAAAACTGAATTCGGATAAGCATTTTGGGCGGCAAGCATAACCGATGATTCCATCGGTTCCATATCATCCTCAGGAGAACCCTGATCAAAGGTTGTGACACTGATATAATATGGTACCGAGGAAAGCAGGTCAGTTATAATAAATTCATATTCATAATATTTTGGGTAACCATCTTTGGTTAATTGATCCGGAGCTAAATCCTTTACTGATTCAGGACGTGGTTCATATGGATATTTCTTTTTGATTTTTGTATTAACTCCAAATTCCGATCTGTTATAAAAATGCGGTTTGAAATAAAACATCGAATCCGGTTCGGTCGGATGGATATAGGGTCGGCTATAGTCATAAAGAAACACATCAAAACTACTGTCCGCACAGGGATCCGGTTTCTTTCCATATAGACATCGAAGTTGTTCATAAGTAAATGGTTTTTCAAGAACTTGAAAACGAGCATTATTTTCTATCTTTTCCATATAAATATATTTATCATAATTTTCTCTGTCGTATGTTGTGAGCAGAGTAAAACTCTCTTCACGATCATCCCTCGCGATATAAATATTATAGCCTTCAAAATCGAGTTCACCGGTAAATAAATCAGGTATAGTCTCGGATTCATAGCCGTTAAATCTAACCAGAATCCCATTTTGAACCGGAATCAACCAGACGCGAGGAATTTTAGGAGGTGATGATGCGGCAAAATCCGGAACACCATCTCCGGCATAATAAAGAGTCTCATCATAACAAACCTGAAATTTTCCGGCATAACCATCACCATCAGTATCTCTACCGGGTAAATCATAAACACTTTTAGCTGTTTTGAAATTTCTTTTAAAATCAGTGAAATCAAGATTTTGAATATATTGATAAGGCCTATATTGAGTTGCAAGATTAATCCAGTGGTTTCCTCGATAAGTATGAACATCTTCCCCAGCTACAAAAACAAATGGAACACTGATTTTACTGTTTGGAAGAAGATCCCATGGACCAACAGAAAGAAGATACCTGTGATCAAATCCATTTGAAATATCACCGGCAACTTTATCCAATGGCTTTACCCAAACGGGATCGACAACTTGAATGAGAGCAGTATATATCGGATCATAGTCAACCTCACCATTACTCAAAACAGCATATTTATGTACATCATTAGTCGGACTCCCGGTACCATTCCCCATATAACGGAAATTCTCTTTTTTCTGTGGTCCGAAATTATAAACAGGGTTACTGTCCCCCTGCCACCAATTATAACTCACTTTTTGATTAGGTTTGGGGGGGTACAGCAGGCTTATTCCAAGAATATTGGGAAGTTTAAACTTACTGGTTTTAGAATCATAGAGACCGAACACATCAATTGTCCAGGCCAAAAACAGAGAATCATATCGAGGGCAATAATGAAAGTAATTTTTTTCATAGGTCAGAAAACCACCCATATCATCTTTTGCTCCCGGAGTATTACTTTTACTTTCAGCTTGAAAATCTTTATCACGGCCAACATCATAACCGGGAACCCCTCCCAGAAAAATATCAACATCCCAATAGAGACCGACATAAAAATCCTTTATATAGTCTCCTCCTATATTTTCAATTTCATATTCCATGATTATAAAATCATCGGCATGAGGGAATGACCATGAATATGATGTTTGAGTAATTTCTACTCCAAGCTTATAGTCGTCATATACAGCAACATATTCCAGTTCAGAAACGGCATCTTCATATTCCGGCACAAATGGATTCAGAGTTGATCTTTTCTCCATTGGATAGATGGGATAGAAATTGCTTTCTCCGGCAGACACCAAAGTATCTTTACCTATAACTCCTCCGACCCACAAAGCTCCTTCATTAAAATGAGTATTTCCCGAACCCCTGGGATACTGACCCATGAGTATTTTAGAACCGGTGAAACAATCATACATCATCCTTAAATCCTGACCGGTGCCTATTTTACCATTATTTGTTATACTGATATGTAAACGACCAATGTTATGATCACCGATACAAAAGGGTGCTGCTAAAGTAAAACCTTTATTATCGTTTTTATTTTTCTCTGATTGTTGAGCTGCTAAGTTAGTAGTTGTTATTAAAACAATGGCAAAAAGAGCAAATACAAGAATAGCATTAAAAACAATCTTCAAAACTTTCTCCCCATTCACTTAGAGCTTAAGAGGCTAATTAAAAGTAATATGATATTATGACGAATACAAGTGAGGAATAGTTGAAAGATTTATAATAAAATAACCAGTTTGCCTATTTGTGAGTTCCCATTTTCATCTTCCACTGTCCAATAGTACATTCCGGATACAACCATCTGAATATTACGGCTTATCATATCCCATTCATGGTATGATGAATTTGGGTCTGATGGATCCATATTATGATCCATTTCACGAATCAGATCCCCATCAAGTGAGAAGATAGAAATTGTACATTTAGCCGGAAGATTAGCAAAAGTAATTTTGCGAACCCTGTTTCTAATTTGATCCTGTTGACCCAATCCCTCGAAACCATAAACCCGATACCAGGCGTCATGTCGATAAGGATTAGGATAGACATAAACATTCCCAATCACATCAGGCTTGAAATCCCAGGCATCATTGGGATAAGCTCTTTTGGTAGTAAGTAAAACCGATGACTCCAGTGACTGCAATCCTGTTTGTGGTGAACCGGCATCAAATGCCGTTACACTTATATAATAAGGGACTGATGGCAAAAGATCTTGTATAAGAATTTCATACTCATAATATTT
>DAOWMZ010000086.1 GCA_030642845.1 Candidatus Zixiibacteriota bacterium | reverse complement strand
TTCGGCAACAAGATCGTTTTCTATTTTAGCCGACCATAAAAATTGACCATTAAAAAATTCTTCGTTGGAACAAGTTGCGTGACCGAGAATTGTTACGAAGTTATCTTGTGACTCAACTTTAACAAAAATATTTTTGTAATCAGGATAATTTTCAAAGAATTCCTTCCATCCTATTGTCATATGCTCTTTACCAGTATTAACGCCATTTCCTGTATCAATGAAGGTATGGTTCTCTGTCATAAGATTTGATAATCCGTCAATACCTCTGGCATTGATATATTCATTAAATTGTAAGGCTATGAATTTTGGGTCTTTTGTGTTCATAATTAACTCCTTACTTTTTTAATAATATCATATCATAATTGAAATAAACATATCACATTTCACTTATTATCCTTTAACTGTTGGAATCTTACAAACTTGCATTTAGGGCAGACCCATTTACGCTGTTTGTGAAATGATCTTTTCTGCTCAACCATTGATGTTTTGCATTTTGGACATTTCATATAATCTCCAGAATCATTCCTACTGTGTGAGTTTGAGGAAATCTGAAAGAAGAAATTCCATGCGGCCAATAAATGTTGACATTCGGGACATAACTGTATAACCAAAAGTTGTACCAAAGAACGCCATTAAAAAGTATGTCCCCACCTTTGCACTGACACCAAGTGCCCCCTTGTGTTCATGACTGAAATAGAAATATGAAAGGGTGGTCAATACACCAATCAAAACTACAATTACTGATATGTCCGGCATTCCCGTATCAGTCAACAATGGCCCGACTGTGGCCGATACCTGTTTGAGGATACGTGCTTCAAGCATGGCCGGAATAGCAACACCGGCTCCTGAGCCGATTAAAACCGCAATAGGTATTCTTGAAAGAGAGGATGTTTTTTTATGAAACCGTCCGAACATCATTATGCCCAAAGCCATCGGTATTACAAGCGGCCATTTGGCATCATAAAATAACGGATCAACGAGTAAATCCATGATAGTTTTGGTCCAGATGATTACCAGAAAATAACCGATTGAAACTCCAATCAGCAATGACTCAGCCATTTTATATGCAGGATTGTCACGATAAAGAAAACTAAGGATTGCCAGAGTAAGCAATCCGGCTATAATTGTGCTCCAATCCATTATTTACTTCCTCGTCTTCTCTTGCGTTGGACGAAGTACATAATATTACCAATGATGATCAAAATGATTACATAAATATGTGAAACCGACTGAGCCAGCATTCCTCTTTTACCAGCCCCTCCCCTGTCGATCAATTTTTCATATTCAGCCGCACCCCGAAGTCCGCCAAACATTGCGTACAATTGGTTTGACGCTATATAGGGATCATAGGTGGTCATCATGGCGGCTGTAACAGCAGCAGTTATATTGACATTGTAGCGGCTGGCTCCATATTCTATCCAGTGCGTTGTTAAAGATCCATCAGCGATAGAAATCACACCCGCAACATCATCATAGTTTATTATATCTTTCAGCATTTCATTGCTGAAATATGGTTTATCAAGATAATCTTCGGGGTAAGTGTCGGGAATTGATTCACCCATTGATAATATAGCAGCAATATATTGAGGTTTAAAACCAAGATAGACAAAATCCTGTCCATATTCTTTGTTGTATTCTTTTGCTGTCTCAGTGATCAGGCGATAGCCGACTCCTGTCCCCTCTGCTAACAAGGCAGTACCGATCAGTTTTATATCTTTTGAGAAAGCATGTCTTAGAACCGTTAGAGCAATAGGTTTGATTTCTGGTAATGAAGATGCCTCGTGATCAAATGAGACAATTAAAACTGAGCCTGATGGAAGAGAATCAATGTAATCATATACTTTTTGGGTTTCAGAAGTGACTTTTATTTCGGGATTATAACCTATTAACATTGTTACTAAAATAATCAGAAAGAGGCTTAAAAATATCAGGTGGCGCGTTTCAAAAACAGGTTGTGATCGTGTTGCACTCACTTCTCACCCCCCAGCCAGGTACGCTCTATGCCTAATAAAACCCTCAACGATGTTGTCAATGAACCAAGACCGATCCCTATTAAAATAGCTCTACGGGCGGCCATCGAGGGATTGCTTCTGATCCAGTCAGCAAAATCAGAGAAATAGACAGGCAGGATACCCTCTAATGAAGATCGGCTGAGCAATGTTAGCAATGCTGCAATCAAAAGCACTGCTGCCGGTGCTGATCTTGCTCTGAATCCTCTAAACGATGCCGATGCCACAAAGAATGCCAACAGAGCAAATACAGTAGATTGCATCGGAACCTGAACATACTCAAACACCCACATAAAAGGAGAATCCCCTCTAATCCCCCAGATCAGTGCCAAAACAGGCATGGCAATCAAGCCAATCAATGAGACAATACGGTAAGGTCGATCTTCCCCTTTTTTAATATTCTTAATAGTTATTCTGACAAAACTAACGACACCAACAATTAGCGTAAAAGCAAAAATAATCTGCCAGTAATCTACAGTGATAGTTAAATTCAAATCTTTCGCCAAAGGATGGCTCAAAAAGAAAACTGTAAACAGAGCGGCTCCGAAAGCAAAACATATCATCTGTGGAATACGACGGTTCATCATAGTTTCCACCATTGCGAATTTGGATCGATAGTCACCCATATCGTAGCTACAATTAAGAATACTGCTATCAGCAGTTTTATAATATCCTGTGCTCTAACCGATGCTTTGATTGAGTGGTCATCGGAAAGATACCCCGATGCGGCAAAAAGTTCTTCACCAATCAAAACATAGTCACAGGCTACAATAAAAAATGATAACTGGATAGTTGAATCGGTTCCGGCTATCTGAATTGCTTTATTAATATTTCCTGTTTCAGCCAGAATTAAGGATTCCGCTTCAAATGTCCCCAGTAGAAAGATTGAAGCCGGTTTAAGGCGGCTTATCAGTCCTTCCACTGCCGCAGCGTAGCCAAATTGAGAAGAGCTGACATAGAAGATGTTATCTTCTTTATAACGATCTGCATATCCGGCGCTGGCATAGGCTCCTTTTATTACTTCCTGAGCAACAGCCATAATAACCGGATCATGGGTTGGATAAATTAACTGGCAGTTATATTGAGCGGTTTTACTAGCGACATGCCCTAAGATATTCATCGAAGCAATTGTGGTTGGACGCTGAATATCTCCTCCCCATCCGGGGGTAAATAATAACGGACGAGCCATTTCAGTAGCTCTGCCGATAGCATCTTCAATTGCTTTTAACCCGGCGATCTCGCGTATTTTGAATTTGCTTTGCTTTGCTTTGTAATAGGTTGTGTATAATAGTATAATGACGCAAAATAGCGAAATTATTAATGTTAGCAGTTTATCGGTATTGAACCATGCAGATGAATCTGCTATGAATATTAAATTCGAAAATAACATTATTTAAAAAATAATAATTGATGTTGTACTTTCAACAAAAAGATTTTTTATTGACCCGGCAAACAAAGTGTGATTCTTTAATGAAGTTTAACTAATGTATGGAGATTTGACAGTGAAATATATTTTAACAATTCTGTTTGTGCTGATGGCAATAACTTCATGGGCTGAGACTACAATCGAATTGTGGCAGTTCTGGACCGATCCGGCAATCAAACCAACTATTCAGAATATTATTGATGATTTCGAAAAAGCCAATCCTGATATAAAGGTAAACCTGACCGACCTTACCTGGGCAAATGGTCATGAAAAAATCGTACTTGCCTTTTCTTCCGGTACCGGACCGGATGTAGTAGAATTAGGATCAGACTGGATTGCTCAATTTGGTGCTAATGGACATTTGGCAGATATTTCAAAATATATTTCTGAGGATAGTGCCAGTTTTCAGGGCTGGGGAATGGCAAATTATAAAAATAAAATATACGGTTTCCCCTGGATACTTGGAACCAGAGTTATTTTTGGCAACAAGGATCTACTAAAACAGACTCAATTTGGTGAAGATTATATTCCAATTTCATTTGATGACTTAAAGAACTCTAGCTATAAAATTCAAAAAATCAGTGATAATATATATGGCTGGGGATCTAACACGGCGGAGAAGCATCGCTTGTACAAAAAATACCTTCCCTTCTTCTGGACGTATGGAGCACAAATATTTTCCGACGATGGCAAATATTGTGTTTTACCATCTTTACCTGCTGTTGAAGCCATGACTTATTATAAATTCCTGCATGATTCCTGCGGATATGTTGCAAATCAAAGGGGAATTGAGGATGCCTTCCTTGATGGGAAAATCGGTTACATAATATCTGGCGATTGGCTGCTTAAAAGAATTGAACTGGAAAATAGGGATATCAATTTCTTTACTACCCTTTTCCCCGGTCGTAAATTCCCCGGGAAATCATTCATGGGTGGAGAATTTTTATCTATAAACGATGCCTCAGATAATAAAGATGAAGCTTTGAAACTTATAAGATTTATCACATCGCCTGAAAATCAGATTAAATTTTGTAAAGCCAACCGAAGTGCTAACCCATCAAGCATTAATGCTCAGGAAGATGAATATTTTAAATCAAATGTACATCTCCAGACTTTTATTAAACAGATTAACCTGAGCAAGAATCCCCCTGTTATTCCGGATTGGGTTTATATTGAGAATATTATTGAAAGAGCAGTTGAGGATGTTCTTTTCAATGATGCATTACCCGGAGAATCATTAAGGGAAGCCAGAAGTAAAATTGATAAATTAAGGAAATAATGCGTAGTAACCGTTTAACGACACTTGTTCTTCTCCTTCCATGGATAATTACATTTGTAGTCTTTTGGCTTTTCCCGTTATTATTTTCATTGATTACCGGCTTTACCGATTACAGCCTTATTTCTCGTAATCCGGCAGAATGGATCGGATTGGAGAATTACAAAGAGCTGCTCACCGATCAGGATTTTATAATATCAATAAAAAATACGTTTATATTTGTTTTTGGGACAGTGCCTATTACTACTGTAATTGCACTCATAATGGCAGTTCTTGTTAATCAACGTTTTAAAGGACGTGGTATATTCAGAGCCGGATATTTTTTGCCGTCAATAACTTCAATGGTAGTTATCTCTCTTATTTTCACCAATCTATATAGTCGTGGTGGTTATATTGCAGGTTTAGCGTCAATGCTTGGGTTTACACCTCCGGAACATGGTTTTTTATACGACAGTTCTACTGCTCTGTTTTCCATAATGGCTATGGATATATGGATGTCAGTCGGCTACTATATGCTGATCTTTTTATCAGGATTAAAATCTATCCCGTCTGAGTTATATGAAGCAGCACGTATCCAGGGTGCCGGGAATATAAGACAGTTCTTTTTAATTACTCTCCCCCTGTTAAAACCGGTGGCATTATTCATTCTTGTGATTAACACAATCAAGTCTTTTCAGGTATTTGTAGAAATATTCGTAATGACTCAAGGTAAATTTGAGACCGCATCAATGGTCTATTTCATTTATGAAACCGGTGTCACCACAGCATTTCGGTTTGGTTATGCTTCGGCTGCCGCTTATATCCTTTTTGCAATTATCGGGATATTTTCTTTGACCCAATTTATTCTTATGAGGAGACGGCATCCATTATGGTAACAGACAGGATCAAAAAAATTGCTCATTATGTTATTCTGTTTTTAATTCTGGGGATTATGGCATTTCCCTTACTCTGGATGTTTAGAGTCTCGCTCATGCCGACCGGATCACTGCAATCATTTGTTGAATTATGGCAGGGTAGTTATACTTTAAAAAATTATTCAGATCTTTTCACTACATCAAGTATGGGGCGGTACCTTTTCAACTCCTCCTTCGTAGCTCTTATTGTAACAACCGGCAATGTTCTGTTCTGCTTTATGGTCGCTTATGCTTTGGCGCGTTATCGTACTATTGCTAACAAAATATTATTTGTAACGGTAATTATTGTTCTTATGATCCCGGCTCATATATTGATAGTACCACTTTATGTCTTAATGCTAAAAGCAAAGATGTATGATACTTATTGGGCTTTGATCTTACCCTGGCTGGTTAATCCGATAGGGATATTTTTATTAAAACAGTATATTGAAAATGTACCATCGACAATGGAGGATGCAGCTCGGGTTGATGGAGCCGGTGAATATCGAATAATTATGACTATTGTTATGCCTTTGTGTAAACCAGCTTTGGCAGTAGTAGCTATCCAAATATTCTTTACCAATTGGAATCTGTTTTTATTCCCTTTTATATTAACATCAAGTGAATCACTGCGTACACTGCCGGTCGCCCTTGCTCATTTCCAGGGACAACAAGCAATTGACTGGCAACATCTTATGGCTGGTTCTGCAATTGCAGTGATACCGGTATTAATTATTTTTATTATTCTACAAAAGAGAATTGTGTCTGGAATCACAGCCGGTGCTATCAAACAATGAGTTATAATCTGGCTTTTTTACTTGCATTATTATAGGATAATTATTTAATAGTGACGTTCTTAAATGGTAATGAATGAGGATTAAAAGATATTGAAAGGAAAATTAAGATGAAAACACTGACAGTAGTAATGATGTTACTGGCTTTGATTTTTGCAGGTTGCGGAGCCAGTAAAAGTTATGTAGATCAACAAATCAGCGATTCGGAAGCTCGTTCCAACACTCAGATTAATGATCTTTCCGACAAAACTAACGCTAATGCCTCCGAACTGAAAAAACTGCAGTCATTAGCTGTTCAATTATCTGAAAAAACCGATTTGGCAATCAATAAAGCCACTGGTTTTGAAACCTATCAGGTTATCTGGTCAGGTACGGTTAATTTTGATTTTGATTCCTATGCCCTGACTCCTGCGACTGAAGAGATCCTTCTTGAAGGCTGCGAGAAGATGTCAGCTTTTCCGGGCTCGGTAATTGAGATTGCCGGTTACACCGATAAAACAGGTTCATCCAATTACAATCTGTTATTAGGTGATAAAAGAGCCGGATCATGCAAATTATACTTGGCTGATCATTGTGGTATCTCTCTTTATCGCCTGTTTGTAGCCTCTTATGGAGAGAGCAAACCAGTCGCTATGGCTGATGAGATGAGTTCTTCATCCAAGAATCGTCGTGTAACTTTGAAGGTCTGGGGTCAATTGGAATAGTTTGACTATT
>DAOWMZ010000206.1 GCA_030642845.1 Candidatus Zixiibacteriota bacterium | reverse complement strand
GTCAAATATCCAATGGAAATTATTGAATTTGATGATATAAAACATAATAATTATAGAAAGGTATGTGATCTTCCTATTTTGGGAGATTATAGGGTGACTTTTTGCGATTCAACTTCAATTGCATTTTTTATTTCTGGTAGTGACAATAACCAGCATTTATTAAACTTCTACTATAATCCTGTAGGCAGGGCTGAAACATTACTTACCATTGCAAACCAACGGATAACCTTTGAAGTTGACTGTTTGATCCCTAAAGATTCAATTATTGCAGGAAATGATGACAATGGTGTCATAATAAATAAAATATTACCAAATAACATTATTGAACCCATAAAACATATCAATGACGCATTTTTCCCAATTTTAACTCACGATAATAAACAGTTATTAATGTCTATGCCACCATTTATAGGAGAAGTTACAGCAGATGGTAATCCCGTTGGTGGTCATATTTTGATTTATGATATTGCGATAGACTCAGTACTTTTAACAATTAGCACACCTACTAGTCCATACTATTATCAACGGAAAACTGAACATTCACCTATTTACTATATTAGAAGTGATACTATTAATGGACCGAAAAATCTTTATAAATATAATCTTTCAGATAGTGCAGATATTAAATTAACTAATTATAATCTACCTGATCAAGTTGGTAATTTCTATATAATGGAAGATTCTATTGTTTTATTAATGGATAGGGTAAGTTTAGAGGAAGAACTTCGTATTGAAGTCTACCATGAAAAATAGTATATTTTGAAATAAATACTTAAATTATTAGTCATCCTCTTTTTCTCTCCTTGTAATTTCAGCCCTCTTACAGTTTATTGGGAACCGGATTATAACAATTGGTTTATTGATATTATGACTGATTATTCTAAATTATATGTTGGTGTTCTCGCTCTTCAAGGAGATTTCGAAAAGCACAGCTATCAGCTGAATCTTTTAGGAGTGAAATCTGTAGAGGTTAGAGTAGCATCACAACTTGACATTATCGATGGTCTGATTATTCCCGGCGGGGAATCAACTACAATGGATATTCTCATTGATCGTTTTGAACTTCGGGACTCTCTAATAAAATTCGGCAAAGAAAAGCCCCTTTGGGGGACTTGCGCGGGAATGATAATGATTGCCAAAAATATTATAAATAATAAAGCTGAGGTTAAACCATTAGGATTGATGGATATTGATGTCGATCGCAATTTCTACGGCCGTCAGTTGTATTCATTCGAAGAAAAGATTACTGCCCATCTGTATGATACTGATGAAGAAATAACCGCAACTTTTATCAGAGCACCCGGGGTCACCAGAGTCGGAAAAAATGTTGAAATTATTGCTTATTATAATGACAAACCGATACTACTAAAACAAGCTCACCTCATGGCAAGTTCTTTTCATACTGAATTGGATGATGATACCCGTCTGATGGAATACTTTTTGAAAAATATCCTGGCGCATAAATGATTTTCGAGCGTATATTAAATAGACATAGTAAGTCTATGATATTATAATCAGGAAATGCGGTTGAAATATTTTAGTAAAATTTGTAAATTATCATCGGAGAATAGATGATTAAAAATATATATATAGCCAAGCATCACGGTTTCTGCATGGGAGTCAAGCGGGCAATAGATATTGCGGAAAAGACTGCCCGGAAAGAAAAAGGCCGAGTTACAATTTTAAAGGAAATTGTTCACAACGAGGCTATTGTAGAAAAATTCAAGAAGGAAGGTGTTGGTCAGGCTAAATCGGTTGAAGATGTCAGCGATGGTACTCTGATTATCTCCGCTCATGGGATTTCTCCGGAAATTACAAAAGCAGCTACTGAAAAAGGACTAAAGATCGTTGATGCTACCTGTCCTCTGGTGGAAAAGATATACAAAATAATTAAAGAGGTAGTTGCCAAAGGTTATTATGTCATCCATTACGGCGACCATCATCATGATGAAACCCACGGGATATTAGGATATGCTCCTGATCGAATCACTGTTGCAAAAAACAAAGAAGAGCTGTTAGCGTTGCCTGACTGGAATGACCGCAAGTTGGGATTGACAATTCAAACTACAGCTCATATTGATGAAATCCCAGAAATAGAACGTGTGGTTCAGGAGAAATGGCCGCATATTGAAATTTTTAACACTATATGCATGGCTACTACTCGTCGACAATCAGCGATTATTGAAATTGCTCCTAAGGTGGATATAATTCTGGTAGTCGGCTCCTCCACCTCGGCTAATTCAAGAAGATTAGCCAGTATTGCTAATTCCAAATGCGGTAATGGGATTCTGATCGGATCGGTTGATGATATTGATGATAATTGGTTTTCTGAAGAGAAGCTTATTGAAAATGTGGGTGTTTCTGCTGGTGCATCAACACCTGATTTCTTAGTGGAAGAAGTAATAAAAAAACTTCTGGCTATTTCAAACTATAAAGCAAAAGTAATACATCCTGAAAATAAAAAAAAATAATATCAGAATTCAAACAATAACCGTACACTTATTCTAACTTATAATTAAGATATTAGAATAATGAAAATTTTAATAAAACAGGTTGTCCTTGTGAAATTTTTTATTATCTTAAGTCATTCCACTTTTAGCTGATATTAGTTAGAGGAGAAAAGCTGTACTGTAGGTGAGTATTTTTAATAGTGGATTGAGAATGAATCAGAGCAATATGACATCTGATCTGATAAGACCGGAATCCTATAGAGTGTAATTATTAAAGGCAGCAAATGTTTAAGCAAATTCATAGGTATCTTGAAGAATCCATCCCCACTCGTCCCCAAACCCTTCGGGAGATGGAAAACTATGCCAAAGATCAAAAATACCCGATTATCGGACCATTAGTCGGAAGGTATTTATATCAGATGACTGTGTTAACCAGAGCAAAGAAAATATTTGAATTAGGTTCCGGTTTTGGTTACAGTGCCATCTGGTTTTCATTGGCTGCTAGGGGGAAGGGGAGAATTATACTGACCGATAATAAAAAAGAATATAAGAGACAGGCTCTTGATTTTTTTAAGAATGCAGGCCTGGAAAGCCAGTTTGAATACAAAATCGGAAATGCTCTGAATACTCTTAAAAAATATGATGGCCCATTTGATATTATCTTTAATGATATAGATAAACAGGACTATCCAAAAACGATTGATCTGGTTGCTCCCCGTCTGAAAAAGGGAGGACTTTTTATTACAGATAACCTGCTTTGGTCCGGTAAAGTGATGGATAAATCTCCGGGTAAAAAGACCAGGGCAATAATAGAATTTACCCGCGAACTTTATCGTGATGGTAGGTTTTATACTACTATAATTCCGATTAGAGATGGCTTATCCATTGCAGTCAAATTGTGATTTAAATAAATAACTTCTTTTATCGTGGATTTAAGAAACAAACTATAGTTATATTGCGTATTACATATAGAGTGTGTAATCAAGTCTGATTAGAGTTTTACCGATATTATTGTCAGACGTACTTATTTCTTTTATTGATTATCATCAATTTTATTAATGATAAGATAATTCAAAATATGTTACGGAAATTTATTTTTACTGTAACAAATGCTGATATTGACAAAGGATACTATCAAAGCAAACAATATTTATTAAAATAAGTGGGTAGGTATTGAGTAAAAAATAGTAAAGTAGATTTTTATTTTACGAATATTGTTGACAAAAAGATATTTTTTTTGATTTAATGAGAATCTCAAGGTCGATTCTATGGTCTTTTTAAGATTACGTTAAAAGAAAGTCAAAGAATCCGGCAACTGTTTCCACTGAGTTTCTGTCTCAGTCAATTATCCAAACAGGCGCCTGGCAAAGTTTGCGTCCTAATTTATAACTTGTATTTGGAGGAAATATGGTTTCCAAAAGAGCTAAGTTCTTTATGTTCGGTAAAGAAGATCGATGTGAGGAAGTAAGAAAATTCATTGAAGATGCGGGGATTCTGTTATCCATTCGTGATCTCAAAATAGACCCGCTTACTTTGACTGAAATGCATACATTGGTTGGTTATCTTTTTATTGAACACTTTGTAAACAAAACGTCGCCTTATTATGCCAAAAGTGGTGTAGAGGAAGTCATCAATGATAGAAATAAGGTAATCGAAATCCTTATCAAAGAACAGTCTCTTATTAAAGTTCCGATTGTTCAGTCGGCTCGCCTGATCACTATTGGTTGTGATAAAGAGAAAATATCTAATATGCTGAGAATTGATGCACACAATGGCAATGGCGAACACATGAGTGATGCCACAGGCAATACCAGAATTAGTAATAGACCAATCACTAAGCCAAGAAATATTCATAAAAAGAGATCGTCAGCATCTAAGTAATTCTTTTCAAAAAGCAATTCATTGCCTATATTCTCTACATTAATATCAGGAAGGTGTAGGAATGAATATTGAACGTGAAATTCTTGAGACTGATCTCGCCATTGTCGGCGCAGGTCCTGCCGGATTAGCTCTGGCGTATAAACTTGCAAAATTAATCGAAGATGACGACACTGTCGAAATGCCGGAAATCCTTTTTATTGAAAAAGGATCCCATGTTGGTGCTCATTCTCTGTCAGGGGCGGTTATGGACCCCCGTGGATTGGAAGAATTATTTGGT
>DAOWMZ010000281.1 GCA_030642845.1 Candidatus Zixiibacteriota bacterium | reverse complement strand
GGTCCATCATCTACAGATTTATAGACTACAGAACAATTATTTACAGAAGTTGACCCGGTCGGCATAACTGTCGGTGGTACACCGGTACTGTCAAACTCCTTATGCAGCTCTGCCGCAGCCATATCGAGCCCCCCCTCAGAGGCATAAAATGATTGCATCTCCTGAAGTTCATTGCTGGCAATAGACAGCTCATCATCAGAACCCGATAGAGCTGCCAACCCCAATAAAGTCAACATGACAACCATAATCAGGGCTATTACTGAGGCAAATCCGTTTTCATTCTTGACCATCATTTTCATCACTTCCTACTTTCAAAACTTATTTGAATTCTCACAATCTCATAATTCAATAATGAGACAGATCTATTATATATCTTAACCATCATAACCTACATACTGTTGCTGCCATCCCACTCTCTGGAATAATCTCACACAGGGTGATTCAGGGGGAAGGTTATTGGGATCATTAAAATTAGTATCAAAACCCCAATCTCTGGTAGGAGCAGAATAATATCCCGGACTGCCTTCATATTTCCATGTTCCGGTAGCATCTTGTGATTTCCAAAGACAAATAATAGAACCTCTTATCTCAAGTTCTTCACCAGCCCAATCCTCAAGGAACCGAGGTAAGTTTTCCAAACCACCACCATAATTAGTAGAAGTAGGCACCAGATCACCGGTTAAAATTGCAGTATTTACAGTAGTTTTTGAACTAACACTCCTCATATCATAATTCAGTGTTGATTTTGCTTTATTAGTTGGTGCCCAGTCATTTGATAAAATAGTTAAAGCATCCGATATTACAGCTGAAGGTTGTTTGTTCACAGTATTATAATCACCTTCGATATAAAGTGGGTTTTCACAAACTATTGTTATCGGATTGCCAATATCAGTTCCGTTAGATAATGTTGCTCCATTCATATAAGAAGATGATGTTGCCCTTTGATCAGAAATATACATTACTCCATTAGCAGGGAAATAACCACTTGATTTCAATAAGCCCATATCTATCTGAACATTATTAACAGTTTTCGTTTCATGACCATCATAAAATTCAGATGTGACATCATTAGTGATAGTACCTACCGGAATAAATCCAGTTACGTCCTGCCAGACAGCTCCTATCTTTGCCAGAGGAACACCATCTATAACCATAAAGCCGGCTTTGTTCTGATAAGAATCCGGATTGCCGGTTGAACGCTCAATTAATTTATGAGGATCTCCACTTGACAACGGGACATTTAATTTATCTTGACCCATAGCTTGATCCTGAACATTTCCACTCCATCGGCTAATAGCTGAATCATACCAATTGCTATAACCCGCATCGAGAAAAGAACTACCATTCCTCCAGTTTGAATAATTCCCACCACTATCTTTGAAATAGACATCGTTGGTGGCACCGGACATAGTCCCATTTTCCAAACCATGGTTTATACTCCCGGCACAAGTTACTTTACTGGTAAAGTAGAGTCCTGAATTAGGATTTAACCACATATCATCATTACAATGAACACGGCCATCTATTGTCATTTGATATTCTGGAGTTGTTTGAAGTATGTCTTCGTAGAAAACTGCAAACTGGAAAATAGGTATCAAAGCTGATTTGAATGATTGAGTCAGGGTTACTTTTGATTTTTCTTCAACATTTGTAGCAGTTGAAGACATAGTAAAAGACTTAACCAAAGCATGTAAGCCAACCAGAGCACCATTAGTCAGTATTTCATGCGCAGTGGGTCCATCATCTGTTGTTTCATATACAACAGCACAATTATTAAAATCTAATTCCCCTGTAAGCATTGTGACCGGAGGACTACCGGTGCTATCAAACTCCTTATGTAGAGCTGCTGCTGCCATATCCAACCCGCTTTCGGAAGCATAAAAAGCTTTCATTTCCTGAAGTTCATTGCTGGCAATAGACAACTCATCATCAGAACCCGATAGAACTGCCAACCCTAACAGGGTCAACATGGCAACCATAATAATAGCTATTACTGAGGCAAATCCGCTTTCATTCTTGATTTTAAATTTTATCATTTCAAACTACCTTTATTAACCGGTTCAATTTATCTGTTAATATGAACAAAATCTTATAATCCTAAATTCCTCAGATATACTGAGGTGCTAAATATCCGATGGCGATATGAATCTCCATTTCCGAAATCATTGATGTCTAAATCTTCCTGTAACGATCTTCCCTCAACAAAAATCATAACTTCTCTTACATTCTCAGCCAGATCCACCGAATCAAGAAGAATACCGTTCTTCATGCGATACTGGAATTGAAGATCGGCAATATTATCTGCGAAAATATGAGGGCTTTGCCCCATAAATTCTATCATAAGAGTTGAATTCTCAGTATCTGTAGTATTATCAACATAGAACTTTACCTGGTTAACAACAGCTACAATAGCATCCTTCCCATATAAATGAGCAAATGACGACAGATTATGTTGAATGCGACTTGGTGAATGCTGAATATTACTTATCTCAAACCATTCTCCATCACCTGAATTCGGTTCAAAAATATACACCCATTGCCCAACATGAAAACAGGTAACATCAGTTGCACAATCCAACTCTGACGATGTCTGAGGCATACTACTGGCAAGATATGTATCACAATTATTAGTGCGATACCTAACTGTAATAGTGTCAGGATTGGTATTAGCTGAAATAACAGCATCCATCCCAGGTGGTAAATCATAACCTGCCATTCTAACCTGACGGCATAATTCATCAATAACTACTCGGGCATTCTGCTGAGTGTATTGAACTTCTTCCTGTACGATGTAGTTTTTATGAGAAGTTATATACAGCCTAAATATAGTAGTAGTAATAACTCCCATTATAGCCAGGGCAATCATCACTTCCATAAATGATGTTCCCTTTTGCTTTTTTAGTTTTCCTATAAATAATTTCACCTTTTCCCTCACTTATCCCTGTCATAATTATCAAAAGGGCAATTACCGATGCAAAACCCTTTTCTGAATATTTTGAATTCCGTTTCATAACAAACTCTTTACTTATTACTAAATTCCTACGTTTCTCAAAAATACCGAAGTACTAAAACTCCTGTAACGATAAGAATCATCAGTAATTCCAAAATTATCAATATCAACATCTTCATTTATTGTTCTTCCTGTGAGAGAGATCAAAACTTCTCTGAGATCATCAGGTAATACCAGCGAATCAAGAAGAACCCCGTTTTTCATACGGTACTGAAATTGAAGATCAATAATATTGTCTGCATAAATTTGAGGGTTATCCCCCATTCGTTGCACCATCAGGGTCGGGTTATCAGGGTCCGTGGTTTCATCTATAAAGAATTTAACCCGATTGATTGAAAGTAATATTGCATCTTTACTATATTTTTTTGAAAGTGTCATAGTGTTATGCTGAATATGAAAAGCTGCTGTCTGAACTGCAGTTATTTCAAACCATTCTCCGCCACCGGAATCAGGCTCATAAATAAACACCCATTGCCCATCATAAAAACATGATATATCAGAACCACATTTTAGCTCTGATGATGGCTGAGGCATGTCAGCAGATAAATAGGTATCGCAATTATTTGAGCGATAGTTTATTGTAATTGTATCCGGATCAGTATTAGCTGATTCAACAGCATTCATACCCAATGGTAAATCATATCCAGCCATTTTAATCTGGCGGCTTAATTCATCAATAGCAGCC
>DAOWMZ010000174.1 GCA_030642845.1 Candidatus Zixiibacteriota bacterium | reverse complement strand
GTGTACTTTGTGGAAGAAGAGCATATATGTTATTAGATAGACTATCGAACAGGTAATGGCTGCATCTGCGATATTAAACGTCCACCATCGTTCAAGAATAAAATCACCTATTCTAATATCAAAAAAATCAACATCCAAAAAATCGATCACCTGTCCCAGGCGTATTCTGTCAATAATATTGCCAATTGCTCCTCCGGCGATAAAAGCCATCGGGTATGCAAAACTGGCATTATGACGGTTGGCGTAGATGTAATAAAAGACAAACAACAGAATAAATATCGATGAGATTAAATAGTAGGTTGATGAACCAAAATTTGTCCCCATTGCTCCCCCTTCGTTATAAACAAGGGTGAGCATGAAAAACTGCCCTATCACCTCCATCGATGATTCTCCGGCAAGGCTGCTAACGGCCCATAGTTTGGTAAGCTGATCAGACAACAGAACAACAATCAGTATGACCGATGACCAGATCAGGGTGTTATTTTTTTTTGCGTCCAGGTTTCTTTTCCTCTTCAGATGATTTGCACTCGATACACATTCTTGCATGGGGCACAGCTTTCAGACGTTGGCGGCTGATCTCTTTTCCACAGACAGCACACTTGCCGTAAGTACCTTCATCGATTCTCCGCAATGCCTCATCAATGTGATAAATCAGTCGGCCTGACCGAGATGCAAACATAAAGGCTTTTTCGCGTTCCATAGCATCAGTTCCCTGATCAGCCATGTGGTACGAATAAGATGAAATATCACCTGTTGACTCTTTGATAGTAGTCGAAACCTGCGAATCCATATGATGATCCATATCCTCAAGCAGGGCTTTTCTCTTGGAAAGCAGCAGCTTCCGATACATATCCTTGTCCCGTGTTCTCATACGGAACTCCTATCCTTATGCTTTGGCGACAACGATTGATGTTTTCTCGCCGTTGATATTCCACTCTTGACCAGCATCCATAATTTCGTCATCGGCAAAGCTGATACTGTTTGCCAGCGTTTCCCGCCGGATAAACTCTTCGTAGTTCTTAATCGCTTTTTTAAGACGATCACCAGAACCTATTACTACGGTAATATAATCAGTAACATCAAATCCAGAACTTTTTCTCATATTTTGAATTTTATTTACAACTTCCCGGGCAAAACCTTCGTCGATTAAATCATCATTTAATTCAGTCACGAGAGCCACAGTCACATCTCCATCACTCTCTACGACAAAACCTTCCCGTTCGTTGCGGCTTATCATCACCTCTTCATTGGTAAGAGTGATATCTTCCCCTTCAATATTTAATACCAATTCACCCTTTTTGACAAATTGTTTTATTGTCTCGTTGTCAAGTTTTTCAATTATCGGAGCAGCAATTTTTACTTTTTTGCCAAGTTTTGGACCGGCTGTTTTGAAATTGAGCTTGCCCGAATAGGAAACATATTCATCAAGGCCTTCAGCTCCGGTAATTTCTTTTATGTTTAATTCATCCTTAATGATATTGAGATAGCCGGAGAGTTTATCCATATTCATATTTTCCGGTAGTGATACCAAAAGTTGAGATAACGGTTGGCGCACTTTAAGATTCTTGCGCGATCTTGATGCTCTGCCAAGAGAGACAATCTTTTCTGCTAATCCCATTGTTTCTTCGAGATCTTTATTGATCAGACTTTCGTCAACTTCAGGATAACCGGTCATGTGAACTGACAGATTACCATTGTCAATACTTTTTTGAGTGTTGACCAATTCCTGCCAGATTAACTCTGATACCATCGGGGTAACCGGAGCGGTAAGACGGCAAATGCCAACGAGAACTTTATATAGAGTAAGATAGGCTCTCATCTTTGACGGGTCATCCCCTTTCGCCCAGAACCGGCGGCGATTGTTGCGGACATACCAGTTGGAGAGTTCGTCGATTACAAAACTCTGAATCATTCTAACAGTGCTGGTGATCTTGTATTCATTAAAATTATTTGATACATCTTTGATAAGGCTGTTATAACGGGACATTATCCAGAGGTCGAATCTATCCGGTTCGCCCGCTTTACTTTCTAAATATTCTTCGACCGATTGACCGGCCTCTATTGCCTTTTCTGATACCTTATCAATATTGGAATACAGGGCAAAGAAAGAATATGTATTGCGAAAAGTATCAAAATATGTTCTGATCACTTCTTTGAGAACTTCGTCTTCATTAAAGCGAGTGGGACTCCAGAGATTGGAAGTAGAAACCAGATACCATCGGATCGGGTCGGCTCCGAATTTGTTGGTCAGTTCAAACGGATCGGTGACATTTCCAACGTGCTTGGACATCTTCTTGCCCATTTTATCAAGTATGAATTCCAGGACGATCACATTCTCAAACGGCGGTTTATCAAAGAGTATGGTTGAAATTGCCAATAATGAATAGAACCAGCCCCTGGTCTGATCGACCGCTTCGGAGATAAACTGCGCCGGATATTTTACTTCAAACTCTTCTTTGTTTTCAAACGGATAATGCCACTGGGCATAGGGCATCGCTCCGGAATCAAACCAGACATCGATAACTTCCGGCACACGGGTCATTGTACCGCCACAGTCGCAGTTCAGTTTTATATCATCCATCATCGGTTTGTGAAGGTCAACTTCTTCGGGGACATCGATCCCCTCTTTGCGGAGTTGTTCAATCGAACCGACACATTTTAATTTACCGCAATTTTTATCATCGCAAACCCAGATCGGAAGCGGCGTTCCCCAAAACCGTTCGCGTGATAAGGCCCAGTCAACATTATTTTCCAGCCAGTTGAGCATCCGACCGGTGCGGATTTCATCGGGGTACCAATTGATAGCATTATTATTTTTGATCAACTGCTCTTTAAACTGGGTCGTTTTGATATACCATGACTGCCGGGCGATATAAATCAACGGTGAATGACATCGCCAACAATGTGGATAGTTATGTTCATAGATTTCTTTTTTAAAAACCTTGCCGGTACTTTTAAGATCTTTGATAATCAGCGGATCGGCATCCTTGATAAACATCCCGGCATACGGGCCAGCTAAATCCTTAAAAATCCCATTGGGTTCAATAGCTTGAAAAACTGGCAGATTATGTTTTTTGCCAATTTCATAATCATCAGCACCAAATCCGGGAGCAGCATGAACAATCCCGGTACCATCTTCGAGAGTGACAAAATCAGCATTTAATACAAAGTATGCCTTATCCTGATCTTGTTTATAAAAATCAAATAGGGGTTCATATTTTCGATTTAAAAAGTCCTTACCTTTATATTTGCCCAGGACATTCCTGGGTTCGCCAAAAACTTTTTCAACCAACGCTTCAGCCAGAACAAGTTTTTCCCCTTCATGTTCAACCATAACATAGTCGGCATCCGGTTTCATGCAGAGAGCGGCATTCGAAGGCAACGTCCAGGGGGTAGTGGTCCAGACCAAATAATAAAAATCATCATCGGCTGCTTTAACTTTAATAAAAATCGAGGGGTCTCTTACTTCTTCATATCCCTGTGCTACTTCATGACTGGAAAGCCCGGTTCCGCAACGAGGGCAGAAGGGAACGATTTTGTGACCTTTGTAGATCAGATTCCTATCGAAGAAATTTTTGAGAATCCACCAAACCGTTTCGATATAATCATTTTTCAAAGTTATATAGGCATTATCAAGGTCGAGCCAGTAACCTGTCCTGCGGGTGATTACGTTCCAGTCATCGAGATATTTAAAGACAGAGTCTTTACATTTTTGATTAAATTTATCGATACCGTATTCAATTATTTCCTGTTTGGATTTCAGCTTGAGCTGTTTTTCAACTTCAATTTCAACCGGAAGGCCGTGGGTATCCCAGCCGCCTTTACGATCAACGCGGAATCCTTTCATATATTGAAAACGGCAAATGAGATCTTTGACCGTGCGTGATATTATATGGTGAATACCAGGGCGGCCGTTGGCTGTGGGGGGGCCTTCATAGAATACAAAATGGGGGCGGTCTTTAGCAGCTACCTGCGACTTATTAAAGACATCGTTTTTATCCCAAAATTCCAGTATCTTTTCTTCGGCTTCGGGGAGTGAAAAATTCTCTTTTAGTGTGTCAAAACTCATTTTAGCTTCTCTTTTTCAGTTTCATTATCAACAAACAAATCATCTTAGTAGGTCGAATCCGCCTGGGCGGATGACTTTCGACAAGTTTTCCATTAAGGGGCAGATGAGGACATCCGCCGCCCACAGGCTAAGCTTGTCTCATTAATCTTCGTAGGGCAGGATCCCTTTAGCGATCCTGCCTTCCAAATATAACCTTAACATATTATATTACCAAAATCGGTTATTATTGTAAAGATTTATTGTGGAGTAAGAATTTACGAGAAAATCAGATTATTCTACTTGAGCAATATTGCCTTTGCTGTTTGGGTTTGATTATCTACTCTGACTTTTATAAGGTAAACCCCTGATGAAAAGTCATTTGCGTGCCAGGTTAATTGATGCTCTCCCTGTTTAAGATTATCATTATAGATAACATCAACTCTCCTGCCCAATAAATTGAAAGCTTCGATTGTTGTAAAAGCTTTATTCTTAAGCTCTAACGGAATTGAAAGACTGGCATTAAACGGATTCGGGTATGGCTGTGAGAGGGTAAAGCTGGTTGGTAATTGTTGTTCATCCTGATTATCTTCAATATCCGTTACCATTCCGGGACCATATATTTTTACATTATTATCCACTACAACTATCAACTTTGTTGATCCGTCATCATAGGGATTATCCCAGTATTTCATACCTGTACCAAGATTTTGACTTCTGGCATGAACTGAACCATCATATCCGTTAAACTGCACAATATTATTATCAATACTTGAGATACCAAAGAAATATCCCGGGTAATCTGAATCATAAACTAAGTCATAGAAACCATAATTAGGAACAGTCCAGAATTCTTCGGTTGAATCGGCGGAGATTAATTTATGCATGATAATTTCTGAACCGGAGGTGTCAATGAATAACCCTCCATCATAACAATATTGATTCCAATTATATGTACTAACAAGAAATAATTCAGTAAATATTCCATCAAAACTTAAAAGTAATTGCGGTGAAAGTTTATCATAGTAATGACCATCGGATGTCCCGCAAATAGAATTTTGGTTTTTCCTGACAAGAGAGGAAATACTTCCATCATGGTAAATTATTGCTCCATAAATATTCATATCATAAGTATCAATGCCTATTGTATTGTTTAATCCCTCATGACGGGTGGCTATTAAGTAATATGGGCTTAAAATATCCGAAACAGGAATTGGTTTGGATAT
>DAOWMZ010000021.1 GCA_030642845.1 Candidatus Zixiibacteriota bacterium | reverse complement strand
TGCAAAATCTCCCCTTTTTTATTAACCAGGGCTTTAATATATACAGAGCCACTAATTCCGGCATTCTCAGCAATCTTAGGATACTCCGGTGGATGTTTGTAGATAATAACCGGTTCGGAATCAACCGGGATGAATTCATTCATACCAGGCAGACTATCTTTTTTATCAGATTTTACCTTTGTAGAATTTGAGATAGTATCCGTTCCATATGATGGAATAGCACTCAGAATAAAAAGCGTTATAAATGCAGCAGCAATTATCAATACAACTGAATATATAAACTTTCCGGAATTGATAACCTCTGTTTTTTGACGATTATTTATATTATTATACATTATTTCATTCCTTTCCCGACTCTTCAATTATCAGATTGAGTGCGCATCATCAATCCCTTTCCTATACATACGCAATACCCCTGCATTTGATTCAAAAGAATCGGGAAAAAAGAAATAATATTTCATATATTTACAATTTGAGATCTAATTTTTATCTTCATGTGTCAATTATCCAGAACAAATTCGACTTTATATGTAACACCGACTTTGATAGCCCTTTTATTTTGGATACCCGGTTTGAATAAATTTTTATAAGCCGCTTCAAGGGCTGCTTCGTCTAAAGCTGGCGTCCCAGATGATTTCACAACTTCAGCATTAATAACTTTTCCATTTTCATCAACCAGTGCCCAGATCCAGACAGTTCCTGTGATACCGGCTATTTCACACAACCGAGGATATTTAGGGATATATTCCTGAATCATTACCGGAGGTTGTTCAACTTTCACAAATGTTGTCGGAGTGATCTCTTCACCGATTTTATAGTATCCTACACCCTCGCCTACTCCAAACCCAAGATTTAATTCATCACCTGTGGACGGTTCATTTCCTGAACCAACCAATAATGCTTTTTCATCTATTGTGGCAATAAAGGAATTATCATCATAAAACAAAGAATCTGCAACCGGAACAGGTATAACAGCCTTATTAACAATTTCTTTTCTATTACCGCCTGGGTTTATATCAGGAGTTTTCTGAAGAATATATGTTAATGGTGGAATAGAAAATACTCCCCCATCGATTATTGTTTCAGGATCAATCTTTATTTTAACTGTTGGATTAAAGATTGAATATAAAACGACAGTTAGTAATATTGTGAATACTATAGTAATAACACCCCCCATTCCAATCAGCATATTTCTTTGATAGGTCGCCTTGAGTTCAAAAGCTCCATAAGGCATAATATATGAGTTATTTTTGTTTATAAGCATTATTTTCTCCCTCCATTTATTTCTTCAATACTCCTTAATTCTAAATACCATGATTTCAATGATTTCTTCCAATAAATCGGGTTTCTTGGAATAATATATTCAGGCAGAAAGCCATTTTCGATGGAGGGGTTAATATATAAACGAATAAACAGAGCGAAATGCTCAATTATAAACATAAAAAAACCCTCTGAATAATCAGAGGGTTTTATATACATTAAAAAGCTTAATTATCTAAAACAAAATCGACTTTATAAGTCACCCATACCTTGATGGGGCGACCGTTCTGAATTCCCGGTTTGAATTTGTTTTTGAAAGCTGCTTTTACTGCTTCTTCGTCAAGAGATTCTGTACCTGAGGACTTACCTACCTGAGCTTTGATTACATTACCGTTTTCATCAACCAAAGCCGTAACATAAACTCTGCCGGTAATACCAGCCTGTTCCGCCAGGCGCGGGTATGTCGGTTTGACTTCATGAATCATTTCAGGATAAATCTCAACTGCAACAAATTCACCAGGAGCCGGCATATAATCGTCATCCTGAATATCAACGATAATATCAGCACCTTCAGTACCTGCAGTAATATCAGGTGCAACGATTTCGGCCAGTTCCTCTCTGGTTGCCAAAACAACATCATCATCCATTACTTCATCATCGGCCACCGGTTTGGGGATACCGACTTTAGGTGCTGCCACATTTGGCTGGGCTACCTGAAGTTGAGGTTTTGCTTTAGCAATTGTCGGGGGTGGTCCCAGATCGGCAACTGTTTTAATAACTACTGATGGAGCAACAAAATCATCATCACCCGGAATAGCGGCAATGATCCAGAAAACTGAAAGAATTAAAAGAACAAAACCCAGGGTACTTAAAGTACCAATTAAAAAATTACGCTGGTATTTTGATTTTAATTCATATGCTCCATACGGAGAATACAGGGCACTACTATTCATTTCCATTATGGCAGCCCTCCTTCTACTGAAACAGCAGCTCGTGCCGCATCAATAATTTTGTCATCGCGAGGGTTCCATTCACCAATAGCATATCGATATGAGAACTTTTCTTCTTTGTTTAGGTCTTTGACTTTCTTATTCAATCGGTTAGCCGTGTATTGATTCCAAGATCTTTCAATCAGATCTATTTCATCAAGGATATTAACCATATCCGCATAGCTGGCATCACGATGTATTAAAACCAGTGTATTTAACTTGCTGTTATTCTGGTTTTGTTCTTTCAAAAGTCCCCTTAGAGTATCAGAATATAATTGGTAAGCAACAGTATCAGGACGATTCGGATCAGGTGGCAATAGATGTGGAAGATTGTCAGGGGTTGGAGTCTTTAAATTCCACCAGTAAAAACCATCATCGCTGACACGAATGGTAATCAGATTGGATTCTTTGACTTCGACTTCTACATCATCTATCGGGGGAAGATTGATTTCCATTGCTTGCGGCATAGAAAACACAGTCGAGACCATATAAAAAATTAAAAGAAGAAAAGCGATATCTACCATCGGAGTCATATCAATACGAATTGATATTCTTCGTTTTGGTCGCCGTAAACCTTTTTTCCCGCCCTTTTTTTGGCGTTCTACAACATCACCGGCCATGGATTATTATCACTCTCCTCTCGGATTAGCGTTATACATTATTATTTCATCAAGCTTCATCAATTTCCTGATCAGTAATAATCAGAAATCGTTGTAAATTATTCTTCTGCATAGATGACATTACATCATCCATAATTCCGAACGATGCTCGCTTGTCTGCCTTGATTACAATCAATGCTCGGAAATTCTTTCCACGAGCTCTATTTATTTCCTCAGAGACATTCCATTTGTCGCATGTACGAACAATTCTTGCTGTTGTCTCAACTTCTCTGCCTTCAATCTCGATTTTTACAATCTGGATATAATCAACATATATGGAGTCATACTTAGTGACTGTGATATTAATAATATCCTTACCCGGTAATTCAATCATTGAATGCGAGGAAGGCAGTTCAACTGCGCGTGCCTCTGGTGGTTTAAACGTGGTAGTCGCCATATAGAAAATTAATAAGAGAAAGGCGATATCCACCATCGGCGTCATATCGATTCGGATTGCTACTCGCCGTTTCTTTCCTGACATATCTTATATTCCCTGTTTTGCTTTCAGAATCTGAATTACTTCGAAAGTAGCTTCATCTGTTGTATAGTTAAAAGCATCAACTTTGTTAACGAAAAAGTTATAATAGAAAATACCAAGAATACCGGAAAGAAGACCACCGGCAGTATTTACCAGAGCTTCGGAAATACCGGTTGCGAGTGCGGTAGCATCAATAACACCACCTTCAACATTACCAGTAGCAGCAAAGGCTCGAATCATACCAATAGTAGTTCCCAATAGACCTACCATAGTAGCAATAGAGGCAATGGTTGATAAAGCAATAAGGTTGCGTTCAAGCAATGGACCTTCAAGAGCATTGGCTTCTTCAATGGCAGTCTGAGTCAGAGTGATTCTCTTTTCCGGGTTGTAATGGTCAGAGTCTTTTACTTCACGATAACGATCAATGCCAGCACGTAAAACGTTGGCTGTTGTACCACGCTGTTTATCACAGGCAGCCAGAGCACCATCTAAATCGTCATTCTGAATCAAGGTAACAAGTTTTTTGAAGAAAACCTGAACCGAGCTTTTGCCCTTGGCAACTTTATAAAGAGATACATATCTCTCAATAATAAATACCCAACACATAATAAACATCATGATAAGCAGTACTACCAGGGGACCGCCCTGATAAATGGAGTGAACGATTGGATTCTCTGAAGTTCTGAATACCCCGTACCACATTCCAAAACCAATTGCAAATGCTACAATTGCATTGAGAGTTACGAAGATTGTTTGTTTAACCACTGGAAAAATCCTCCAAGTTATTTAATCTAATAATTTAAATTTCCATACCTTTAGCAGCAATGAGAATTGATGCACATAAAGTTACAATAATCCCATATGAAATAGTATCAAGAAGAACTCCTACTCCATAAGAATCACCAAGACTGGAAAAAGTGGAAGCAGCATCAAAACCATAATCTGCTCCGAAAAATGAAAATATAAAAATACCGGCAAATAAAATCAATGGCAACCAATTATATCTTAATATTTTCTTCAATTTTAAAGCTTGCTCATCGGCTGATCCTTTTAAACCAAAAAGACCATAGAGAGTATAAACAGGAAGACCAATACACAAAAGAGTGTAAATTAGAAATAATATTCCTGTAATAATTAAAACAAACCCTGATGAAAAAACATTTCCACCAACAGATCCAATTGAAATCAAAGATCCCAGACCACTCATGTGAGAATATTCTTTAATGAATTTCTTCTTGGCTACATAGCCATGGATAATCTCTTCAGAACTACTTCGCCGTTCCGATAAAACCTCCGCTCTCGTTTCTTCTTCAGGCGTTACTTCGGCAGTCTCGGTAGCAGCATCTGTAATCGTAGAATCTATTACAGCAGCCATTCCTTTCAGACTATCAGCTAAAAGCGAATCACCACCTAAAGCCATGGCAGTACTGTCCATTTCTTCAACAGCATCAGCTTGTTCATCAGGTGCTACGGCAATCACATCTTCAATTTCATTATAAACACCGTACCAGGGAACGAACAAGGCACCCAAAATAACCAGACTGGCAATAATCAGTGTAAAACGATCCAGTGTTGATAGTCTTTCTTCACACAGAATACATTCTTCCCGAATAATTTCACCGCTGGCTCTTTTTGCCTGAAGTTTTTTGATTAATTTGTCCTTCTCCGCATCCGACTTAAAAAGATCTTTTGTTTTACCGGGATACACTTCGAATCCGATAAATTTCATTCGATCCTTTTCGGTGATACGATTAGAAGAACCTTTCTTTTTTTTGTCGTCAGTCATTCAGACTCCTACACCACACATAATTTCGTACAATATTTATCGTAATCATTTTTCAGAAAATTCAAATTGAATTTCATCCCTATTTTTCTTGGCTTCCGCATGACCTGGGTCACATTTCAGGACTTTACCATACCAGGTGTGAGCATCACGGAAATCATCTTCACCGGAACCATCTTTTTCCTTGGATTTATCAGCAGCTCTAAGGTGGTAACATTGAGCAACCCAAAGCACCAGTGGAACATCAGCACATGGTCCGCCACCTGCATCAGCTTTCAAACAATTATAGGCACTTTTCAGATAGCCGAGTGCTTTAGTATAATTCTTATTACAAACTCCTCCAAAATAAGCATAACCCAGAGATTTTTTAGCATCACAGTTGTCAGGTTCGATTATAAGCAGCTTTTGAAAATATTTGACTCCTTCTTCACAATTGCTCAATTGGTATAGGTTAGTGTTGGCAACCATCATAAGAGCTTTGGAGTCAGTGGGGTTATATTGCAAATATTGAGTCATATAATCGACAGCTTTGCCGTATAATTCATCCGGATTTGCTGGTGGAGCCGCTTCAATTTCTTCCTCTTCTTCATCAATAAATTCTTCATCTCCACCATCACCAGCTTGATTAGCAAGATTAAGAGCACAATAAGCGGCATTTTTAATAATATTCATACTGGTTGAATCAATCCCGAATTCAATACGCTTGTCGTAATATTCAATTGCTTGAGCATAACTCTGTAGAGAATGGTAGCCAACAGCAACATTCTGCAACAGGCGTTTCTGATTGGGATTATCATCGAGAGATTTCTTATAGTAGCCAATTGCGGTGGAATAATCTTTGGAATCCCGGTAGAAATAATCGTCACCAAGCAACTGGTATAATTCAGCTTCAGAAATACGAGATTTGTAATCAGTATCCTGCTCTTTAACCCATTCGATATGCTTTAGAAGCGTCTCGGCACTCTTCACATAATCTTTCATACCCCATAATGCTTTACCATAATTGAAATAAATATCTCTGGCTTCGTAAGGAATTGAGAGAACATCATCAAAATATTTTACAGCATCTTCAAAACCATAGAGATGTATATAGGCCATTGCCAGACCAAAAAAGACACGTACATTCGATGAGTCCGGTGTTGCATTTGTAAGCTCAAGAAAACGCTTATATGATCCAATAGTCTCTTTGAATCTATCATTACGTTCACTACGAGTTGGGCTTGATAGGCCAGCTTTAAAATAAATCTCGCCGGCTCGCATCCAGGCAGGAGCATGAGTACTGTCTTTGGTTAAAACAGTTCTCAATTTTTCAATGGCACAATTATAGTCTTTGGTCTCAAGGCATGCTTCCGCCCAATGGAAATAGACTTCCAATCCAGCAGTGTCCATCTGTAATGCCTTTTCGTATTCAATAATAGCAAGGTACGGAACACCACTATAAAAATTGGCATCACCCAAATTTATATGATATTCTGCTATAGTCGAATCACCAACAATTGCTTGACGAAAAGCCAGATCGGCATCAGAGTAATTCTCTTTGGCCATCATAACCAAACCGAAGCCATTTTCGAAAATGTACTTTTTATCTTTCTTGGCTTTCTTTCGACCCTCTTCCATCTCTTTTTGGGCAGCATCAAGATCACCAAGTTCTAAATAACAAATACCAAGTTGATACTTTGATTCCAGATGTTTCTTCTTCTTGCTAAGAGCTGTCAGGAAATAATCCCGAGCTTCTTCAATACGACCATGATTATAACTGATCATACCAAGAATATAGTAATTGTAGTGATAAGCCTTATCTATATCGATCTCATGATTTAAAAGACTAATGGCAGAAACAGTATCACCATTTTTTAAAGCTTCAGCAATTGCCGGTTTGAGTTCTTCAGCATTAAGCGTGGTTACTACAATTCCAGTCAATATAACTGCAGTAAAAAAACAACCGACAAGACATGTTAATAACTTATTCTTCAAGACTTTCCCCTTACAGGTATTAAGCACAAAAAAACATAATAATCGTATTTTGTTTCAAGTCAAGTTAATTATTTATGAGGATATTACTCCTTGGCGGGATATGAGTTAGAACTTTTATAAGTGAGCACTTGATCTAACATCAATAAGAAATAAATCAACATTCCTATTATTATAATAGTTTTAACATTATTTGATAAAACCATATCGAATGTTTCTTGGATATAAAATCCGGTCACCAACATAATCACCGCCGTAAAAAGGTTTAACATCCTAATTGCCCTTTCCATGATGTCCTTCCTATCTTTATACACACAATCCAGATATTTCTTCCATCCCTCACGGCGGTTAATATGCAATATTTTATGATCAAGAATTATGCCGGCTATTAAATGCCGCAACAACACCCACTATTATCCGTTGCGTTACAATGAGTTACGTGGTTTTATTTTATATTGGAATTATTAAGCTGTTAAGTTGTCGCATATTATGCGTTAAGAAAGATTCGCAGAGGATTCACGAATTCCGTCTAATATGTTGGTATATCGCTACTTATAGAACTTTGGGGATGTGTAAGTGCTATCTACCAAAGATATTGAATTCGTACTTTTTCACTACCTTTTATTATTAATCGTAAAAATCCACTATATTCCACTGGTTTTCCATCAAAACCAATCGCAGGATAAAACTTCATTCTTGAATAAACATCCTGTAAAATTTTATATGTTTCCTTGTCGGTTTTTCCAAACCGATTTAGCTGGGCATACCCTGAAGTGTCAACAGTTATATGAAAACTTAGTGTATCATTTAACCAGATGGGTATATTGGGAATGCTTATATTTTCTCCATCAAAATTTCTAGGAATTGGTTTTTGTAGAATGCTTACTGAATCCGGTATGAGTTTAACCCTTATTTTTTCATGAATTGAGAGAGAGTCCGATTTATCATAATAAAATTTCCGAGTGGGATAATATATCTGAGGAAAAAGTGATACCAACAGGAAGGGACTGCATGAGATATTGGAATCGTTAATTTTGGCCGGTTTAAATTCGGACCATAGCGATGCTGACATTAATGTCGTGGTATAGTTTGAATATGTAGATAGCACCTCTGTTACATTTTTAACTTCTCCCCCTTTATCCAAATCTAATTGTAATAGTACAAAGGGATAAATATCTAGACTATCATTCCAGTCGATATTGCAAAAGTATTTAGGAAAATATTTTACTGAAGGTAAGGTGATACCATTGTGCTGAAATGTCATATAATATAAATCAGGATCTTTAATATTAAGTTTACTATCTATCGGGAAATAAAAATCAGGCGTTTTTATTCTTGGATTTATGATAATTATAACCGGTAGAATTGAAGAACTTTTTTTATTATTAAGCAGTGCCGGTTGAAAACGACAGTTAGTTAGAAATATTTTTAAATATTCCCCAATACGAGAGTCTTCTTCATTTATGGGAGTTATAGTTGTAACTTTGCCATTATTATCAATATGCAATAATATTATAAATTGTGATTCTCTGATCAAATAAGGAGGTTTAACTTCCGAAGAAAATAATTCAGGTACTTCAACCGGGTAAGCCTGAGCAAAGCCATATAAGCTCGGACGGTCGATATCCGCCTGAATCGAAATATTGATTATTAATTGAATCAGAAATAATAATAGATATTTTTTCATAGTAGATTCCTGTAATAAATTTTCTTTTCAATTACAAATTATACACATAATTTCATATTAAATAAAAGATAAAACCAAATATTATTTAAGTGACTCCTTGACAATATCATTAATAATTAGGTTAACTGAGATGAGATTACGTTCAATTAATAAGGAATGTTTGTGCTTGATGTAGGTCGTCAATTTTTCAAAAATATGTTTTCATCCTGGTTTGCCTATCTGATTCGGATTGTAATCACTTTCCTTTTTGTTCCGTACATTACAACCGTTCTGGGCGGTGAACGCTATGGCGTTTGGGTAATCATATTTCAGACAATTGGCTATTTCTCACTTCTCGATTGCGGTTTCTCCTCTGCTCTGACCAGGTATATCTCAAAATATCTGAGTCAGAAAGACTATCCGGGCATCAATAAAATTCTTAACAGTGCCAATTTGCTCTACCTGATTATCGGTGCCATTGTCTTTGCCGGGGTTTATTTGTTTGTCACATTCTTTTTTGAATATTTTAAAATCTCTGATCCGGCATTAATGCAGGAGGGTAAAAATGCTCTTTTGATTCTTGGGGCATTTATGGCTTTCAATTTTATCGCTCTCCCCTTTGGAAACAGCCTGGGAGCTTTTCATCGATATGATATAGTCAACTGTCTGAATATTGCTGAAGAAATAATTAGAGCAGGGATGATGGTCTTTATGCTTTATCTCGGGAATGGCCTCGTTGAATTAGCATTGGTTATTTTATTACTAACCGTGATAAAACACCTTGTAGGGGCATCAATACTCTTGAAGCTCAATGCCAAACTGAATATCACACCGCATGATATAGACATGCCTACAATCAAAATGCTATACGGATATTCCAAAATATCTCTGGGGATTACTTTTTGCTTTTTGATTATCTATAACACTGATACAATTTTGTTGGGATTTATGACTTCATCGTCAGCAGCCGCAATTTATCACCCCGGGGCGCAGTTAATGCGTTATATGCGCAATGTTATCAATGCTGTCGCTATCCCATTGGTACCGGCAATTTCACATCTGGAAACAGTAAGCGATCTTTCAGTTATAAGAGATATTTATTTAAAGGCAATTAAATATGTCAGTTATTTTTCATTCGCATTAGCCGGTGGAGTGATTATATATGCCCAGTTTTTTGTAAATCTTTGGCTTCCCCCTGAATTTTCTCAGGCTGGAATGGTCATGCAGATATTAGCTATAGGTACTGCTTTTCTTCTGCCTCAGATTATCGGTGAGTCTGTATTATTTGCTGTTGAACAGCATCGCAAGCTTTTGCTTGTTTTAATTATAGAAGCACTTATCAAGCTGAGTCTGGCTTTCCCTTTGATAAAAATGTATGGATTGCTCGGTATGGCCTTTAGCGTTGTAATTCCTCAAGTCCTCCTGTTTACTACTGTTTATCCTTATATTATGGCAAAAGTACTGAAGAGTGAATTTAGTACAATTATTAAAGTGATAATAAAATCTGCAATTCCCGGTCTGTTAATTTCTATGCCTCTTGCAGGTTTTTTACAATATGTTTATCCACCCGACACATGGTTTACCTTTTTTGTGAACATGGCCGCAATAATGATTGCAGTTTTAATATTAGGATTTTTTATTTCTGATTCACAGGATCGTAAGAAAATAGCCGGATGGTTCAAATTTTCCAAAGTATAAATTAGACTTGTCTAATAATATATTTTAAGACTAATTAAAGAAAATTAAAAAAACTCTCTGATGAAAGGATTTATGATGGTCAGAAATAAATCTAACAAACTCAGGAAAAGACCAATTAAAGCTGAGGATATATTTAAACTCAAACTCCCATTGTCTGTAGCCATGTCGCCGGATGAGAAGAAGATTGCATATAATTTGGAAATTATAGATATGGAAGATAATAAATATTACAGCAATCTGCATGTTTATGATATTAACAACAAAATCGATACTCAATTTACAAATGGAAAATATTATGACAACCAGCCGGTTTGGTCGTCAGATGGGAAGAAAATAGCATTTGTTTCAACCCGTGATAAAAAGACTGCAATTTATATAATTAATGCTGATGGTGGTGCTGAAATAAAAATAAAGGAACTGGATGCCTCTATATCTGATCTCCAATGGACACCTGATAATTCAAAACTGATTTTCTGCCTTCGTTATAATGATTCACATTATATCAAAGATGAAAAAAAGAAAAAAGAACCGCCTGTATTCCGTCATATCACAAAGATGTTTTACAAATATGACGGTTCAGGTTTTGTTCCCAAAGACACATTTCAGGTCTATTCTCTTGATCTGACCACCAAAATACTGTCTAAACTTACCAAAAACAAAAGAGATAATTACTCCCTTCATTTATCTTCCGATGGTAAATGGATTGTTTACGTCTCCAATCGTCATGCTAATCCGGATATAAATTATCAGTACCAGGATCTTTTTATAATTCCATCTAAAGGTGGAAAAGAAAAAAAGATTACCGCTCCTGCAGGTCCTAAAGAGATGCCTATGTTTTCTCCCGATGGGAAAAGTATCGCTTATATCGGACATGACAATCCCGAAGACGGCATGGGAATAACTAATCTCCATGTATGGAAAGTTGGAGTCTCCGGCAAACCAAAAGCTCGCGATCTGATGCCCGATTTTGACCGGATGACAATTGATCTATCAATCACAGATTCCGGAGATCCCGGTTTCGCCTCCCCCATTATGTGGTCAAAAGATGGGAAAAGAATTTTCTTTTTATCATCAGATACAGGTACGACAAACCTGTTTTATGTTCCATCAAAAGGTGGCAAGCCAACCCGCATCTTTAAAGGAAAATGCCATATCAAGTCCTATTCTATAAATGGCAATACTAAAAAAGCCGCTCTTGTATATTCAGATTTAATCCAACCGGGCCAGATCATAACATGCCCCACTAATTATGGCGGTGAGAAAAATGTGGCAAGCCATACAAGTTATAATAATTTTTTAAAGTCTGAAGTTCAATTATGTAAAACCAAAGATGTCTTTTTCAAATCCTTCGATGGTACTGAAATTCAGGGCTGGATCGTTTACCCGCCCAACTTTAATCCGAAAAAGAAATACCCCTCGATTCTTGAAATACACGGCGGTCCACGGGTACAATATGCCTATACCTTTTTCCATGAGATGCAATATTTGGCTTCAAAGGGATATATCGTTTTTTATTCCAATCCCAGAGGTGGAGCCGGACGAGGTAAAACCTGGGCTGAGTCAATTCGTGGCGGATGGGGTGAACTGGATTACAAAGATTGCATGGCTGCTGCGGATTATCTTGAAAAACAGAAATATATCAATCCCAAAAGAATGGGAGTGACCGGCGGTTCCTATGGCGGTTATATGACCAACTGGCTTATTGGCCATACCAATCGTTTTAAAGCGGCTGTGACCCAAAGATCAGTTGTTGATCTAAAATCATTTTTTGGGTCTTCTGATTGCGGTTGGATGTTCAAAAATGAATTTAAAGGAACCCCCTGGACAAATCCTGAGAACTATGAAAAATGTTCTCCTATTACATATTTTAAAAATATCAAAACACCTGTTTTAATTATTCATAGTGAAAACGATCTTCGCTGTAATATCGAACAAGCGGAACAGATGTTT
>DAOWMZ010000252.1 GCA_030642845.1 Candidatus Zixiibacteriota bacterium | reverse complement strand
GCTGCCAGTGGATTGCGGATTTCATGAGCGATTGAAGCTGACAGTTCCCCGACTGCAGATAACCTGTCAGAGGCTCTTACTTTAACCTCCATTGTTTTCGCCTCAGTTATATCTGAAAATATTGCAATTACGCCTCTCAGGTTATGATTGTTCTCTTTAAGGATTGAAATAGAAAGACCTATTGGAATACTTTCACCCTGATCATTAACAATATCCAATTCCCGTCTAATCTGAGCTGTCCCGAGATCAATACTGTCCATTAAACTGACTGCAAGATTTGGCATCCTTTGAGCAAAAACATCAACGCATAAAAGCCCTTTGACATCCTGATCCCGATAACCTAAAATTTTCTCAGCAGCCCGATTAAAAAATATTATTTTCCCCTGGAGATCGATAGTGAGCAGACCGGAATTAAGATGCAGAAGGATATCATCGGTTTCAAGCTTGGCCTGTTTTAATGCCTGGGAAGTATCAGCTAATTGCTTATCTCTAAGTTTTAAATGCTCAGCCAGATAGCCCGACATAAATGCTACGAGATAGAAAATCAGGATGTGCATAAAAATGGAATAAAAGACATCTTCCTGGACATTAAAAACTGTCATTAATGCTTCTTCGTTCGGTATCAAATCGGTGATATTGCTTAATCCAAGCCAGATAATAAAAGCATAAATCAGAGACACTCCGGAAGCAACAATGAGTGTACCTACTAATCTAAACGCCAGAGCAGCTGACACGATAGAAAGAATAAAGAGTGCTGAGAATGGAGAATTGATATTCCCTGTGGCATAAATTATCCCGGACTCAACAATAATCTCAAAAATGAAATGGAGGATTGTGACAAAGAAAGTAATATTTGGAACTCTCTTTTTCTTATCTAAAGCGAGAAGCACGGTAAAGGATAATGTAAAAACCGCATAGAGTAAAAACGGAAGGATTAAAAAACCGGGGAATTTCATCCACCATGAAACAATAGTAAAAAGTATGACAAAAGTTGCCAATCTGAGAGGTATAAACCACTTTAACTGGTTATGATTATTCTGATATTTCATAATTACAAACGGCGCTGTTAAAGCGCCGTTATTAATTTAATTGACAGTGTTCTATATTATTCCTTTAGATCTTACCAATGATATCAAACATAGGCAGATACATTGCTATCATAATACCACCGATTACAATACCCATGAATACAATAATAATCGGTTCGATAACCGATGTAAGGGCCGTTACGGCATCATCAACTTCTTCATCGTAGAAATCAGCAATCTTGTTGAGCATCTCATCAAGTCCACCGGTTTTTTCTCCTACCGAAATCATCTGAGTAACCATCGGTGGGAAAACTCCTGATTCTTTAAGAGGAGCAGTGATAGTATCACCTTCGGCAATAGACAAAACTGATTTATTAATGGCATTAGCAATAACTTTGTTACCGGCTGTTTTTGCAGTAATTTCCAGAGCATCCAGAATTGACACACCTGAAGCCAGCAGTGTACCCAGAGTACGAGTAAATCTGGCAACTGATGATTTCCGAACCAGATTACCTAATACGGGCATATGCAACAACATTTTGTCCCAATGTAACTCTCCCTTAGTAGTTTTCTTATAATACATGATTCCAGCAATAAAACCGGCAGAGCCCATAATGAGATATAAGAAATTAGCCTGCAGGAAATTAGAAATTATCAGAATTACCTTAGTCGGTGCTGGCAGTTCAGCATTCAAGCCACCAAACATCTTAGCAAAAACCGGTACGATAAATGTTAACATTCCTACCGTCACAGCAATTGCTACAAACGCAACTACTGACGGATAGACCATAGCTCCTTTTACTTTTCTAACCAGTTTATCAGCTTTTTCACGATAAACAGCTAATCTGACTAAAATAGCATCTAGGGCACCGCCAATCTCGCCAGCTTCAACCATATTAGTATATAATTGATCAAAAATCTTTGGATGCCTGGCCATTGCTTCCGATAAAGTAGCACCACCGGAAACACCCTCCTTGACCTCTCTCACGATTTTGGCCAAACTTTTATTTTCCAATTGGCCGGCTAATACATCCAGGCATTGGACCATAGGCAAACCAGCCCCGATCATAGTTGCAAATTGACGAGTAAACCTGGAGATCTCTACTTTTTTTATGCCTGTTCCAAATTGTAAATTAATCTCCGTTGCTCTTTTGGAAATAGATGTAACCAGGATGCGATTCTGCCTTAGAACCCGCTCCACATCTTCTTTGGTTTTAGCCTTTAGTTTACCGGCAACAGCCGCTCCGGCCAGAGTCTTTCCCTTATAATCAAATTCTGGCATTATATCTATCCTCTCTTAACATGCCTTAAGTAAAAGATGGCGTTTGTTGACGTGACAACATCTCAGTCAGCTCCTGTGTATTCTGACTGTAAGCCATAGCATCATTTATAGTTATTTTGTGGCTAAGATAAAGTTCTGATAACGATTGGTTCATTGTTTTCATACCATATTTCTGTCCGGATTGAATCATAGAATACATCTGATGAACTTTATCATCACGAATAAGTGCTCTAATGGCCGGCGTAGCTATCATTATTTCCAAAGCTACTATTCGACCGCCGCCAATTAGTGGTATTAATGTCTGTGAAACGATTGCCTGCAGAGAGAATGATAATGATACTCGGATCTGTTCCTGTTGGTTGGCGGGGAAAGAATCAACTATACGATTGATTGACTCTGCAGCTGAGTTGGTATGCAGAGTTGCAAAAGCAAGGTGTCCGGTCTCTGCTATTGACAGAGCGGATTCAATTGTTTCCAGGTCGCGCATCTCACCAATCAGAACTACATCAGGATCCTCACGAAGGGCATACTTTAGTGCTGAGGCAAAAGAATGGGTATCAGAATAAACTTCCCTTTGATTTATTAGTGCCATCTGATGACGATGCAAATACTCAATTGGATCTTCCACAGTTATTATATGAACCGGGCGTTCTTTATTGATTTTATCAATCAAAGATGCCAGGCTTGTTGACTTACCTGAACCGGTCGGTCCTGTAACCAGGACCAATCCCCGAGGTAATTCGGCAAACTCAGCGATTACCTTGGGCAAATTAAGTTCTTCAAAAGTCATAATTTTATACGGGATCTGTCTGAGTACAACCGCTACATTACCTCGCTGCATAAATACGTTACAGCGAAAACGGCTCATCGATTCTATCCCGAATGAAAAATCAAGTTCAGAGTTCTGTTCAAATTTCAACTTTTGTTTATCGTTTAGCATGGAATAACAGAGTTTTTTAGTCTCTTCACTGGTTAATTTATCATCTCCAAAACGCTGAAGCTTTCCATCCACACGAACTACAGGTGGAGAACCAACTGTAAGATGTAGATCAGAGGCACCAATTTTCACCATTTGTTCAAGTAAATCACGCAGCTTGATCATCTGAATCTCCTAATAAAAATAGAACTAAAACTAAATAACTGTTCTTATAGCTTTTATCGGTATGAAACTGCTAATCTTGACACAAAATTGTAAGAGATTTATTATTGTAAGATATTGAAAGACAACAGAGTTTATGGGATAAAATCATACCCCGGTGGTGACAGCAAAAACCTCGTCAATACTAATAGAACCAGCTTTCATTTTTTCAACGGCACTCATCCTGAGACTGTACATACCCTGTTCCAGAGCAACTCTTCTGATCTCAGAATCAGGGGCTTTTTCCAGAATCAGCTTCTCAATTTCAGGAGTTATCGGCATAACTTCAAAAATACCGGTTCGCCCTGATTTACCGGTATTATTGCAATCCCGGCAACCGCGCCCTTTGAAAGCTCGAATATTTCGCATGAGTTCTTTGGGTAAATCCCCCAGCCCTTCGACTTGTTCAGCAGTTAAATTCACTTCTTCTTTACAACTTGAACAAATTGTACGACCCATTCTCTGAGCCATAATCAACTTGGTAGCCGATGCAACCAGATAATACGGGACACCCATATCAATTAACCTGTTGATCGATGAAGGAGCATCATTAGTATGCAGAGTTGAAAAGACAAGGTGACCGGTCAATGCCGCCCTAATTGCAATTTCAGCCGTTTCACCGTCACGAATCTCACCTACCATTATAATATCGGGATCCT
>DAOWMZ010000037.1 GCA_030642845.1 Candidatus Zixiibacteriota bacterium | reverse complement strand
TTTGGGGATATTCGTAATCCGGGTGAATGGGAACCATCGCAGGGTGTAATAATAAGATACCCCTTGGGGATCTCTATTGCAATCGTTGCTGAGATGTCCGAAGATCTGATGGTAACTACTATTGTTTCCAGTTCATACTACAGTAGTTGTTATAATTCCTTTGTTTCCGGCGGTGTTAATATGGCGAATACGGAATTTATGATTGCTTCTACCAATACCTACTGGACAAGAGATTACGGCCCCTGGTTTATTTTCAATAACGGGCGGATGGGGATTGTAGACCCTATTTATAACCGTCCTCGTCCACAGGATGATGTTATCCCTCAAACTATAGGCAGTGAATGGGGGCTGAGCGTTTACGGTATGGATCTGTCCACACCTGGTGGTAATCATATGTCTGACGGCTTGGGGACATCAATGTCAACCGTATTGGTTTATAATGAAAACCCCGATTTTACAGAGAGTGAAGTTGATTCAATAATGTTAGCTTATCTTGGTAATGATTATGAAGTTCTCGGATATATAGAATCTGGCGGGATTCATCATATTGACTGCTGGGCAAAATTCTTGAGTCCGACTACAATAATGGTTAAAGATGTGCCCTCTTCAAGCTCAAGCTATGCTTTGTTAAATGCTCGTGCGGAATATCTTTCTCAGCAAATTTCAGCATGGGGACAACCATATACAATAGTAAGAATTTATTGCCCCTATGGAACTGCTTACACAAATTCTATAATTCTTGGAGATAAAGTATTAGTTCCAATTTTTAGTAATCCATCCGATGCTACTGCTCTTCAGACCTATGCCGATGCTATGCCCGGATATGAAATATTAGGTTTTACAGGTTCATGGCTTGATGATGATGCCATACACTGCCGGGCTATGGGTGTACCGGATGAGAGTATGCTTTTTATTCATCATATTCCGGCTGTAGGTACATTTAATCCTAATGATAATGTACCGATTTCAGTTCAAATTGATCCTTATTCAGATCAGGCTCTTATTAGTGATTCCCTGAAGATTCTCTATCGTGTTGATAGCGGAGCCTGGGGATATACTTTGCTGAGCAGTACCATTGTTTCTGATTCATTCTATAATGAAATTCCCGCTCAACCAGGAGCCAGTGAAGTCGAGTATTATATTCAAGCGGCTGATGAATCCGGAAGAGTTGAGACACATCCCTTTATCGGTGCTCCCGGGGCTCACAAATATAATCTTAATACAGCTCCGATTATTACTGCAGTAGATTCTTTCCTTGTACAGGGGGATACTTATTTCAGCTATTATCCTGATTGTTATGACCCTGATGATACCTTACATACAGTTGATTATACAAATCTTCCAGTTTGGTTAAGTTCCACCAATGATACTCTCAGTGGTACTGCTGCCTATGAAAGAATAGATGCCGGTTTCGATGTTGAAGTCTCCGATCAATACAGTTCAGATGTCCAACACGTAAAGTTGGTAGTTTTCAAATGCGGCGATGCTGATGATAATGGTGAGAACCCAAATGTTGCCGATCTGGTATTCCTTGTTGATTATATTTTCAAAGGGGGAGATACTCCATTCATTCTTGAATCAAGTAATGTTGATGGAATATTAGGTACAGGCGGTCCTGTTGATGTGGCTGATCTAACCTATTATGTTGACTATTTGTTTAAGGGTGGAGATCCTTTGGTCTGCATGCAAGTCGCAAAATAATATATAGTTACGGTAATTATATGAAGGGCTGCTTTAAATCAAGGCGGTCCTTTTTTATTTGTTTATTTTAATTATTGATTCAGAATAATGAATCAATATCTTATCTCCCACGTAATCAGATTATAATAAAGAAAGGAAATTGGAATGCGAAAAGTTATTATCTGCTCATTGATTCTTAGTTTTTTAATCTCTGGTTCTGTTTTTGCAGAATTGTCTGATCCTTATGAAATCTATTTAAAGCATTATGAAGCTACTGGAGGACTTGAAAAGCACAAAGCGATTAAGTCTATATTTGTGGAAGGGGAAATTGATCTTGTTGGAACGGGGTTAAAGGGAAGTTTCAAACAATGGAATGAATTGCCTCTGCGGAATCGTCAGGAAGTAGATTTGACAATTATTAAGCAGACCACTGGAGATAACGGAGAGAATAGCTGGATGGTTGATCAGAATGGGAAATTAAGAATCAACCGCGATGAGATGACCATAAAACAGCGCAAGCTGCAGAAACTGATAGCTGAATTTGCTCACCTTGACAAAAAATCTGAATTTTTAAAATTAGATTTTCAGGGAAAAGATACTGTTGGAGACGTGAATTGTTATGTAATTATGATGACTAATACTATCAATGATGATTCTACTATTAGTTATTTTGATACCGAAAGTTTTTATCTTCTAAAAACAATATCCCGAATGCCCTCGGGTCAATCCATTACTATCAATAGTGATTTCAGGGAGATCGATGGAATGATTGTGTCATATAAACAGGAAATGACAATGTTGCCTGTTAACATGACTCAGATTGCTCAGATAAACAAAATGGAATATAATATTTCGATTGATCCAGCCCTGTTCGAACCGCCTGCTGATGATGTAAAGGACTTTGTCTTTGCCAATGGTAAAAGTGTTGAGAATATGAAATTTGAATTTATTGAAAATCATATTTATTTTCCTGTTACAGTCGGAGGTAAAACGCGGACATGGGTACTTGATTCCGGAGCCGGAGCAACTGTTGTTGAAAACAATTTTGCGAAAGAATTAGGATTGGAATTAGAAGGCAAAATGAAAGGTTCCGGAGCAGGAAATGTTGTAGATGTTTCCTTTGTTCAAATGCCCCCCATAGAAATTTACGGACTGGAACTAAGTTCCCAAAAAGCTGCTGCAATTGAATTGAAATCACTATTTCAGATGTGGGTTGGGATGGATGTGGCAGGAATTCTCGGTTATGATTTTCTTTCACGGGTAATTACTAAAGTCGATTATGCTAATGAACTTATTTCGTTTTATCATCCGGACAGTTTCCAATATACTGGTGATGGTGTTATTCTGGAAGCACCAATCTCTCAAAGCAAGATGTTCCATCTCCCACTTCTGGTTGACGGTGAATATGGTGGTAAATGGAATCTTGACCTTGGAGCTGGTGGTATGAGTTTTCATTATCCGTTTGCGAAAAATAATAATATTCTGGATCGGAAAGGAATCACCGGTTTGGGGCATGGAGCCGGTGGATCTATTCAACAGATGAAAGACAGATTTAAATCTATTGAATTTGCCGGATTTATAATCGATAATCCGATTGTTTCATGGCCATTGGAAAAAGGGGAAGGGGCATTTTCCGGTAGGGATTTGACAGGAAATCTTGGCAACACGGTTTTGAGGCATTTTATAATTTATCTCGATTACAAAAATGAACGGATTATAGTTGAGAAGGGGGATGGTTTTAGTAAGAAGTTTCCCGAAGATCACAGCGGAATGCAATTAGCTAACCTTCCTGACAAAGGATTATCAATCAACTGGGTATCAAAGGGAACCCCCGCAACAAAAGCCGGGTTTGAAATCGATGATCTGATAATAAGTATTAATGGCAAAAGTTGTGATACATTAGGAGGAATTATAGGGATTAAAAAGATGCTCCGTGAAGCACCGGGCACAACTTATACTTTCATAGTAAAACGAGGGGAAGAAGAACTAAATCTGAAATTAACATTAGCTGATCTCTTCTAATAATTACTTTTGACTAAAACAAAAAAGCAGCCAATTTTTATTGGCTGCTTTTTTTATCAAGAATTGGTTTAACAATCCGGTGGTGTCGGGCCGCCTTTAAATAAATAATCAACCAACCAAACAATATCATTAACCAATATTGAACCATCAAGTGGAAGAGCGCAATCACCTTCATCTAAACATGTAGGGGCAGTACCACCTTTAAAGATGTAATCAACCAGCCAGACAATGTCATTAACTAAAACAATCACATCTTGAGGTTCTGCAACATCTCCTCTTAATTCACAACAACCTTCACAAACATCACCTATGCCGTCGTCATCGGTGTCAAGCTGATCGGGATTGTAATCATCAGGACAATTGTCACAGAGATCGCCAACACCATCGACATCTGTATCACTCTGGTCGGGGTTGTAAACAGTTGGGCAGTTATCACAAACATCACCGATGTTATCGGTATCTGAATCTGCTTGATCTGTGTTAACAGATGTAAGACAATTATCACAGGCATCACCAATAAAATCGCCATCGGTGTCAGCCTGATCGTCGTTATAATCATCAGGGCAATTGTCACAAAGATCTCCGAATCCATCGCTTTCTGAATCCAATTGAGCCGGATTAAAAACTGCAGGACAAATATCAACATTACCACAGATACCGTCATTATCCCAGTCGTTATAAAAATCTTCCGGGCAATCATCGCATAGATCCCCTATGCCATCGGCATCTGCATCTATTTGATTCGGGTTGTTGATACTGGGGCAGTTATCCGGATGGCATGTATTACTCGGTTGATCTGGATCGCCAAATCCATCACCGTCACTGTCTATACAGGCATCACATTCATCTAATATATAATTCCCATCAGCATCAAGAGAAGAACCTGGTCTGAATGCAAGACCGGTCGGTGCGATCATTCCGTCATCATTACGAATGAACCTTCTGAAATATCTTCTTTCAGGATAAAGATATTCGAAAACCTGTTTTGTATCGCCGGTCTCTACAACAAAGATATTTCCACTTGGTCCAACTCTGACACCCCAGGGACTGGTTGGTATATATTCATCATTGATTGTCCCAATAAGAGCACCTGTTGTGCCATCGTATTCGAGAACTTGATCGTTTGCATATATTGCTATCACAACATTTCCATTAGGCAGGAAAGCCATGCCTCTTGTAGCTTCAGGAATGCCTGTCATTGATGCAACTAGAGTACTGACATAAGCTCCGGTGGAACCGTCATATTCATATATTCCATCCAGATAGGTAGCCACATAGAGATTACCATTTGGACCAAATTCTAATGCCAATGGTGCTGTCATTCCGGTTTCACTTGATGAGACAAAGGTTCCAATCAGAGCACCGGTAGTTCCATCATATTTGATAATTTCACTACTTCCATAACTGCTGACATAGAGATTGTCGTCGAGTCCAAATGTCAGGAAAGTTGGTTTGTCCAGTCCGCCGCTTCCAACTGTTACAAAGTCAGTAACGACGCTATTATCTACATTTATTTTCAATATTTTATCATCGTTATAACTGGAAACATATAATTGTCTATCCGGCCCGAAGGTGCAGTCCCAGGGATTGTTAATTACACCTGATCCCAGGTTTTGTACGGGAAGACCGCTGATGGCATTATATTCTCGGACAAATCCCCCCTGATCGGGTACATAGATATTGAATTGTTTAGTTAATTCAACAAGGTCTCCGATTGAATTGTTATTACAATCCTGGCATTCATCGGGGATACCGTTATTATCCCAATCTACTTTCATGCCATATTTGATTTCGTAAAAATCTGCAATACTGTTTCCATTACAATCAGGATCACATTCATCGGGGACATTGTTTCCGTTTAGATCAACAGAAGGATTGTTGCGGGTTTCATATCTATCAGGGATACTATTGGCATTACAGTCTTCTTCACATTCATCCGGGATACCATTGCTATTTACATCGGGAGCACCACCGGCAATATCTACGTCATCTAAAGTACCATTGTTATTGCAATCCTCACATTCATCGGGGATATTATTGGAATTCAGATCAGCACTGACACCATAGAGGATATCCTCAGCATCGTTAGTACCATTATTATTACAATCCGACCAGTGACAGCCGCCAGTTACTACCCAATCTTCGATAACCTCAGTTACAAGGCGATGAAAACGAAGGTCAATATTACTGGTATATCCGGGGAATGTATGACAATAACTCATAATTGTACTTCGTGCCGGGATCCTGTCACTACCACAGGAATCTATCCGAGGCCAGAAGCCATCATGTGTATGATAGGTTCCGAAGTTATGCCCCATTTCATGGGCACATACAATAATGTCCCAGGTACCGCTGTTGGGAAGATCAACCGGAGTTGGGAAAAAGCCGTTAAGATACGCGATTATTGAATAAGCCGAACCGGAACAGGTACCGGCAACATATGCTACACCGCCATAGGATGTAGTTCGAGCACCGCTAAACATCTGAACAACATTAATACCGGTTCTGTCTTCGTTATTAGCCCAGTAATCAGCAAATCCGGCCAGATCATCAGGACTGAAAGGTTCTCCACCGGATGGCCATAATCGAGCAAAAGTAACCATAATTTTTACATTCACATCTTTCAGATAAATATCACTGACTGCTCCCATTAGAGTAATAATATAATTGAGAGCGGAAGTTTCATCAGGGAACATCTGGACATATTCCTGGTCGGCATCAACAGCGATAGTTGAAACAAGAGGTCCACCGACATTATGAGTAGAGAGATTAATATCCTTCAAATTTGGTATAAAATCATCAGGGACTTCAACTCCGCAAAAATTAACAAAATCCGGAAGATCCCCAAATGAATTAGTTTTATGGATCAGTATTCCGTGCCCTTCGGGATTGTTAATATCTTCGGGAAGATGCGACATAAAATAAACTTCACCATTAGCTCTCTGAACATAACCGTTGCCGGATCCCTGTCCGGTGAATCCGAGATAGGCAAACGAACCCGGTTCACCTGCAATTTTCCCCCTGAAAAGGACAACATCAGGAGTTGGAAGAGTAGAGCCATCACCACGCAAAAATTGGGCATTGGGTGTTACTATATTGAACCGTTCCATTTCAAGATTAAGATTCTCAGAAAAAGAGATTGGGAATTGAATCTCGGTGTTAGTTTCAATTGATTTAAGGTTATTGTAGTCTGCATTTGAAACAGAAACTTCGATAGCATTGGTTTCAAATGTAGTCGCTTTTAATGATTTAAATGGTTGAACAAAATTATTATCTTTTGCCGTTGTTGTTTCTGTCATTAACAGAATAATTAATAACATAAAAAAAGTGGCAAGAATTTTGAGATTACCTATTCGACTGTTAGAACTTGTCATTACTCTTCCTCCATATGGATGTATTAAAAATTTTATCATTTTAGGCATATGTATCTATCGGAATCATGATGATAATTATAAAAAAGTTTTGTTTAGAACCACCAATTTGGCAAGAACTATTTATTGATAATATAATAATTTTTGCCTGTTTTACAACATACTTCTTTGGCTTTTACTGTTTTGATCAATAATAATCTTTACGATTCAATTCGTATATATCCAGAAATATATTATAAAACATTAATAAAACTCTCTGATTTAAATGATGAAAATGCAAATTAATTATAATAATTAAGGAACCATGAACCTTTCTTACCATTAATCAGTATAGATAGTTATAATTCTTGTGTAATAAACAGGAAATGTTCTTGTGTGTATTATAGAAGGGTATTATCATTCTCAAGAAGAGAAAATGACTCTTCATTATTATATGGAGTTTTTTTACAGCTATGAAATTGCTTAATTGGTCAACACGAATCATAGCTCTTCTCACCATATTTATAACCGCCAATTCATTATTTGCTCAGAACCCTTCATCAAAAACAGATAATCTTCCGAGTATGACTGCAGTTGAAAAATATTGCATAGGTGACCATAATGTGGGTCGTCTGGTATTTGGAATTACAAATTTTGGGATGGTTGGTGTTGGTGAGAATACTGGGGCAACAATAGATTGCTTTACCGGTTATCGAGTCAAGATGGGGGAGTATCCGAAAGGATCCGGCAACACTCATTTTTATAAAGGGGGATTATGGGTTGGGGGTGTTATTGGCAATGATACTCTTGTTTCAACTGGTGCTATGCTGAATAACTCCTCCCGTGAATTTCATCCTGTTGAACCAATGATTAAAAGGTCACTTTTAAATCCTTTCTCTGATGAATTTGACAAAGCTGTATCAGAGCTGGATTATATCGGGGTATATGTTGATACTTTTACATACGGAGTCTCAAATCTTCCTTTTGATCCAATTGATCGCCGACCCCATCATCCTCTTGGTTTGAAGGTAACCCAAAGATCTTTTTCATGGTCATATCCGCATACCGATGATTTTGTAATTATTGAATATAACATTGAGAATATCGGAAAAGAGTATATTAAAGATGTCTATGTTGGGGTTTACTGGGATGCTGATATTCATCCCGGCGGGATAAATGTCACCCGTGCACCTGACCCATACGGAAGAAAATCAAATCCTGGTGGAAGAAATGATATGGGAGGATTTATATATTCAGTACCATCTTATTTCAATAATTGTGAATACCGCGACTCAATATTTTCAGCCTGGACAATTGATGCCAATGGTGTTTTTAACAGCGCTATCAATGATTTTAACCTTCCTAATGTAGTCGGAATTTGCCTGTTAAATTCACCTGAACCAAGGCAAAAAGTAAGTTTCAACTGGTGGTCTAATAATTATAACCCTACTTACGATATAGGTCCTCAATCCAAAGAACATTTTAGATATATGGGCAATGGTACCGGTACTCCGTTAGGTGATCGGAATATGTATGCGATGATGAGTAATGGTGAAATTGATTATGATGCTATGTTTTCATATTCAATTCAAACAGTTGATCCGTACTGGATCAAGCCATTAAGTCGCGTAGCCAAAACGATATCGCAACGTCTTGATTTTCAGTATGTATTATCTATCGGACCATATGATATGCCTCCGGGATCTGATATTACTGTTCCTGTTGCATTTGTTGCCGGAGAAGGGGTTCATACTGATAGAAGCAATCAATATATAAATCTGGGGCGATATTATAATCCTGACCAGTATCTCAGCAATCTTGATTTTTCTGATTATATTCATAATATCAGAACTGCCCGAAGGGTCTATGATATTCCGGGCAAGGATACCGATGGAGATGGAAACGCTGGTAGATTCAATATCTGTGACTTTGATACTATTTATTATGAAGGTGACGGTAAACCGGATCTTGTCGCAGCTAATTCGCCCCCTTCGCCGAAAATTTGGCTAATCCCTGCTCAAAATGGAATTCTTGTTCGTTTTAACGGATATAGATCAGAAAATACACCTGATGTTTTCTCCGGGGGAATTGATTTTGAAGGCTACAATGTTTATATCGCTCGGGATGATCGCGAAGAGAGTTTCTCACTGATTACTTCTTATGACAGGGAAAATTATGATAAATACTCCTATACCGATGAATTTCATGATGTTGCCCGTTTCCAGGTAATGGATGAACCATTTACAGAAGAGGAGTTGCGATGTCTTTATGGATTTACTCAAAACCCCTGTACTGATAGTAATTTTGTTCTGGATGGGTATAATTACAATTCTCCTTATGTTCTCCAGGATTTTCCTGATTCAATCTTTTATTTTAAACCCCATTTTTTCAATCGTTCCGAGTTTGGTGTGACTACTAAAATTAGAAAAAAATATCCTTATGAACCAAAACCTGACTCGATAGAGAACTTACCTCCAAATCAACTTACTGAAGATGGTTACCCTAAATATTATGAGTATGAAATTCTTATACAAGATCTTTTGCCATCAGTCCCTTATTATATAAGTGTAACGGCATTTGATGCCGGTTCACCACAAACAGGATTGCAGTCACTGGAGTCATCGGTTTTACTTACTACCAAAAGA
>DAOWMZ010000244.1 GCA_030642845.1 Candidatus Zixiibacteriota bacterium | reverse complement strand
GTCATTAACCGACATTGAAAAATCAGCTTCTTTAATAATTAAATTATTTTCAGTATTATTATAAGAGAACGAAGCGTTCCTCAATGAAAACACATTCCTATTCTTAACTTTATATTCCGGCATTTGCAGAGAGATTTTCACATGAGTTGATGGCTTAGTGTTTTTTAGATTTGCAATTTCTTTTTCAGCTTTTGTTTGTGCTGCTTTGGCTCTGATCGCCATTTTTTTTGCCCGCTTGGCAATAAACGGCTTGTCTCTTTTGGCTCCCTTTTTTGATTTCTCTTTTCGAGCTGACCAGCACATACGATCCCGTACAACATTCTGGAGTTGGGTGATTTTATTTTGAATTGTTCTCGCTTTTTTTACTTTAGCACTATAATCGGAATCAGCTAAAGATTGCACCGATGAAAAGCCCCCTTCAGTTTGGTAGATGCCATCACGGTTCATGTAGATCGTACTATCAGCCAGGTTATCGATCAATGTTCTGTCATGCGATACAATTATTATCCCGGTACCCCGATTTCTGTGCTCATCAATTTGTTCTTCAAATGTAGTTAAACCATTAATATCAAGATAATTCGTTGGTTCATCAAAAATCAAAACATCAGCATCGGATATAAAACAAGCAGTTAGTGCCAGTTTCCGCCTCTCACCCTCCGACAGGGGTTTGACCCCTTTTATTAATTCTAATAAATTTTCTTTATTTACATCAAGGGCAAAATCTTTTACAAGCTGCTGAAACAATTCTAATTCATTACTATCAATTTTATTTATAATAGAGTTGCTTCGCCAATCGAGTTTCTGCGGGAGATATTCAATACTGATATTTTTATTAAACTGTACTTCCCCTTTTATTTTCAACTCGAAGTTATTCAGGTAATTTTTATCATTGATATGTTTATTATAAATATAATCCAGTAGAGTAGATTTGCCGCAGCCGTTGGCACCAACTAGAGCAACAACATCTCCTCGTCCAAGAGAAAAGGAAAGTCGCTGGAAAACTATTTTATCGAGATAAGAAATTGAAAGGTTTTTAATATTTATTAAGGGTCTATAGGACATAACAACTCCCATTGTAATTAAAAATACGACAATACTATTTTAACATTAGACAGATATTATCTGTGTAATAAAACGGATATGGGAGTTTATATTCTCAATGGTCCTCCTGGTTGGTTATATTATAACATTAATATTATTATTTTCAAAATAATATTTGAATTTATCTTCCACCATACTCTCGTACAAATGCCATCCTCTTTTTCAAAGCCGGGTGGCTATAGAACCAGAATTCGATAATTGGGTTTGGATCAGGATCAGAAAGATTAAATACCGATAACTTATCAAACGCAATAGCGGCGGTCTCGCCATCGACATCGGTAATATCCATTCCATAAATATCAGACTCATGTTCCATATAACGGCTGCAGCCATTTGTAATCGGTTGAAAAGCAAATGATAAAACTGAAATAAATATCATGATCAACGGCAGCGAAGCAACATCCCCTAAAGAATCAAATTTTAATTTATCTTTAAAACGATTTATTATTCTGTGAATAGTTTTGTTCATTAACCACAGACTGAACATTATAAATAAAATAGCAACCAGCAGCCCCCACCAAATATGCTGCATTACATAATGCCCCATCTCATGCCCCATAACAAAAAGGATTTCATCATGAGTGAAATTATCAATCATAGTATCATAGAGAACAATTCTTTTTGAGCCGAACATTCCGGTCACATAGGCGTTAATCTTGGTTGACTGCTTGGAAGCATTAACCTGGAATACATCAGCACCTTCGATTCCTGCTTTGGAAGCAAGCGTCATAAGTTTTGATTCCAACTCCTTGTCTTTAACCGATTCAAAATCATTAAAGAGGGGTGAAATAACTACCGGTACGATAACTATCATTAGAATTGCAAATGGTATTGTCCCTAAGGAAAAATAGAACCACCATCTCTTTTTGTACTTATTAATTAACCTGTATAAAAACCACACTGGAATTATTAGTATAATCATAGAAATTAATAGACCTAAAAGGTCTTCGCCCCACCATTGCATAAAAGTCTGGCTCATAAATCCATAATCAGATTCAACTATAAAACTCCGGTAAATACTGAATTGTAAACGTAACAGGTAATCGGCAATTAATAATAGAATCATAAATAACCACACGGCAAAAAAGGGGATTTTTATTTTGTTTGCCCAAGTTCGCATTTTGGCAGAAAAACCTGTAAAAAGAATCAGCAACAGAATTCCTATTCCAACAAAAAACATAACAAAACGCCAGATATTATTAAACCGAGAATAACTTGCCAGTTTGGCTTTACGTTCCTCTGACATCGGATACAGGCGGAGACTGTTTTTTTCAGTATCAATAGTAGTTGCTGTGTTAAAAGAAGTATCCGCGATACCAGATTGTATATCAATTCTATCAGGAATAATTTTATTACTATCCTGCTGTGCAGAGATCACAATCGGGAGCAATAAAAACGAGAACATCAATATCATAAAATATTTAACCAATGAATCCTCCTGTCATAATTATTTTTATAAATAATACTTACAAAAATATTTCACAAACAGCCATAAAAAAAGGAGCAGAATATCTGCTCCTTAATAATTATAAAATAATATTTTTGTGCCTGGCAGACGTCCTCGTCTGCTGGTAAGGATAGTCTATTCTATTAGGGGCACACGGGGGCGTGTGCCACCCACAAGAATATTTTTAGGCTATAGTAACTTCTTTGCAGAGATACACATCCTGAATCGCATTCAGTAGTTTCACCCCATCTTTAAGCGGGCGCTGGAATGCTTTGCGACCGGAGATCAGTCCCATTCCGCCAGCGCGTTTATTGACCACTGCTGTTCTAACTGCCGCCTCAAGATCGCCGGAACCTTTGGAAGCACCACCGGAATTGATCAATCCAATACGTCCCATATAGCAATTAGCAACCTGGTAACGGCAGAGATCAATCGGGTTTTCTGAAGTCAGCTTACTGTAAACTTTATCATGAGTTTTCCCAAAATCAATTTCGGTGTAGCCATGATTTGTTTCGGGCAGTTTCTGTTTGATAATGTCAGCTTCGATAGTGACACCGATATGATTGGCTTGTCCGGTAAGGTCAGCCGCACTATGATAATCAACCCCGCCCTTTTTGAATGCCGAATTTCTGAGGTAACACCAAAGAACAGTGAACATACCCATTTCATGGGCGGCGGTGAAAGCATCGGAAACTTCCTGAAGCTGTCTCATCCCATTTTCAGCACCAAAATAAATTGTAGCTCCGACACCGGCAGCACCCAGATTAAAAGCGTTTTCAACCGAGGCAAACATTATCTGGTCATAACGATTTGGGTAGGTCAGCATTTCATTATGATTCAATTTAACAATGAATGGAATCTTGTGGGCATATTTACGGGCAATAGAACCCAAAGTTCCAAAAGTTGATACCACGCCGTTGCAGCCACCTTCCATCGCCAACTCGATAATTTTCTCAGGATCAAACAAACCCGGATTGGGAGCAAAAGAAGCCCCGCCGGAATGTTCAATGCCCTGATCAACAGGAAGGATAGAAACATAACCGGTTCCGGCCAGACGACCATGATTTCTCAGCCAGCTCAGGTTACGAAGCACCGGGACGGGACGGTCGGACAACGCCAGAACATCATCAATAAAATTTGGTCCGGGAGCATTTAAGTCTTTTTTGAGGATTCCCTTACACTTGTAAGTCAAAAGACTCTTATTATTGCCTAATAACTTCTCAATTTTGCTAATCATAGTAAAGACCTCCATGGAAATTTTTACACATCTTATTTGTAGAATAATAACAAATTTTAGAACTGTAAAGCAACCAGATAATGGCATAACCCTATTATTTAAGAAACAATTTCCAAAATACTAATAAATTAAATAGGAATATTATTGTCCGAATTCATAGAAGTGATTAACCCTCACTTCCTTTATATTGAACGGAAGAGATATTGGAATTTCAGAAAGAACTGCCGGCTGGTATCATGGGCATTGCGGGCTTTTCCCATTTCCCAGTCATAACCATGATTTGATCCGACATAAAATATTGTAAAGGGATTAATTTTATAAGTTAGTAAGGGTTCAAAACTGAGTTCGTCACCAAAATCATTGTACTGGACAATCAGGCGCAAAAATAGCTCTCGAGTGAATTGATAATTAAACCGTGTACGCAGGATATAGCCTTCATAGATTTTT
>DAOWMZ010000287.1 GCA_030642845.1 Candidatus Zixiibacteriota bacterium | reverse complement strand
GTATGAACTGTGTTGATACCTGCCCGGTATCAAATACACTTGAAATGAACTTAGTCGCATCAAAGAAAATCATCTCACCCCGATGGGTAGCAATTGGAGTAGTCGGAATATTTATGGCAGTTACAGGATTGGCAATGATTACCGGCAACTGGCACAATCATGTTCCGATTGAAGTATATCTTAAGCAGCAGAAAAGTATCCACGTCTTGGGACATCCGACCAGCACCAAAGATATCGAAAATTTGAATGAACAAACAAGCAAATCTGATACTAATAAATAAATGAGGTTGAAATGAGTGAACTAATAGACAATGCCCGCAAGAGATTAGATCTCTTAAAACACATGATCCTCCAGCTTCATAAAGGGGAAGCACCCGAAGCAATTAAATCACAGATTGCCCGTATTATGGGCGAGGTTCCTTATAAGGATATTGTCAAAGTTGAACAGGAATTAATCTCTGAAGGATTACCACAGGAAGAGATCCTCAAACTGTGTGATATTCATTCTCAAGTGTTGAAAGGAAACATCAACTTAGAAGGGTCCAAGACCCCTCCTCCTGGGCATCCGGTTGATACTTTTACCAAAGAGAACGAAGCTCTTCATTTTGAAGTGGAGTCGCTTAATAAGCTGTATGAACAAATAAATAGCACTGCTGATGATAATAATGTAAAAGAAATTCTCGATCAAATCAGAGTTAGATTTAATGCTCTTTTTGATGTCGAAAAACATTACCTGAGAAAAGAAAATCTCCTCTTTCCTTTTTTGCAAAAACATAAGATTACCGGCCCGCCGACTGTTATGTGGGGCAAACACGATGAAACTCGTGAAATGCTGAAAGCAGGATTGGAAACGCTTCAAAATGCCGGAGAGAATATTACAGCAGGAGAAATGCAGTCTTTGATAGATTTGGTCATAAGACCTGCTTCAAAAAGTATCGATGAGATGATTTTCAAAGAGACCGAGATTCTTTTCCCGATGAGTATGGATACACTGACAGACGATGAGTGGTACAGCATTCACAAACAAAGTTTGGAAATAGGATTCTGTCTTTATGATCCTGCCGACGAATGGAAACCGGATAAAATGACAAAGCTTGAAGCTGAAAAGCAAAAAAGCGATGACCGAATTCAGCTTCCTACCGGTAGTTTTACTCCCGGTGAACTTGAAGCGGTGCTCAATACCATTCCATTTGACCTTACTTTTGTAGATAAGGATGATACGGTACGCTATTTTTCTCATGGCCGGGAAAGAATTTTCGCCCGCACCAGAGCAATTATCGGGAGAAAAGTACAACTCTGTCATCCGCCGTCAAGTGTACATATTGTAAACCAGATACTCGAAGATTTCCATGCCGGTCTTCAGGATCACGCCCCTTTCTGGATTAATATGAATGGACAGTTTATTCATATTGAATATTTTGCTTTAAGGGATAAAGAAGGTAGTTATCTTGGGACGTTGGAAGTCAGCCAAAATCTAACCCAAAAAAGAGAATTAACCGGCGAACAGAGAATATTAGAATATGAAACCAACAAGGACAAATTCAATGTCTGATATAACAAACAAAATAAATATTACTCCTGATACTAAAGTCAGCTCTCTTTTGAAGACATACCCTGAACTTAAAGATATTCTTTTTGATATTTCCCCTGCATTTAAAAAACTAAGCAACCCAATCCTGCTCAAAACAGTTGCCAAAGTAACCACCTTGAAACAAGCGGCTCAGGTAGGTAATATAAGCTTACCTGAAATGATAAACAGGCTGAGAGCAGAAGCAGGCTTAAATAAAATTGATATTGTAGAAGACCAACCAGGCTTTTCAAATCAAAAACCTGAATGGTTTAACCCTGGGAATATAGTTCAAACTTTAGATGCTCGTCCAATGATTGACAAAGGTGAGCATCCGATAGGTGAAGTACTAATGTCTTTGAAAAAGCTTACTTCTGGAAAAATCTATGAATTGATTACCTCTTTTGTCCCTGCTCCGCTGATTGATAAAGTTGATCAAGCACATTATGCTATATATACTAATGAAGATAATGACAAAACCATAAGAACATATTTCTATAAAAGATAAATTAGGCTCCTGCTTAAACGAATTAAGGAGTCACCCTTTTGGATGACTCCTTTAATCCCCACCTAGTGAAAATACCTTTCACCGCCATTTATATATGTCTATATACAATAGAATATAGTATCAAGAGTTGTGCCAATTTATTCGAAATCATATCCTGCATTACGCAAGACGTTGCGACACTACAATATAATTATTTATGAATCCGTTTTATTGTATAATGAAGATCTAATGATAACGCACGATGTGCGTCATATTTCAATACTTATTACAATCGCATATAGCCATGTACTTGAATTGCAATACTTTAGCATGCGCAACTATTGCAGAGGCATAAAATGTGTCTCTTATAACGAATTAGCCCTATTTAGAGCAAATCCTGCGTTATTTCTTCTTTCATAGTCAAATATACAAATTGGATAATTTCCATAAAAAAAGCCGATCTGCAAAACAGACCGGCTTTGATTTATAAATCAGATATTAATAACCGGCAGTAAAAGTAATTACAATATTTACCGAATCAAGGTGAATATTGGTTGTGTCAGAAACACCTTTAGAATAGGCGAAAAACTTCATCTCACCATCTTTTAGTAAATCTTTAAGCTTGTCAACATTCTTAACATAATTTAGTGATTCACCGTATGAGATAAATTGAGCTCCACCCGCATTAAGAGGAAAATTTTCCAGAACAATTGTAGCGAATTCTTCAACCTCGCTTCTCAGGGATGATCCGCTCAGAGTTGAACCTTGACCATCTAAATAAACATCATAGAGTTGATTTGTTGAAGTATTATTAATTCCCCAAACCTCAAGACCTATCATGTTGATATCTTTGATATGTTCAGCATGATCTTCCCACGTTTCATCTTCAGACATATCTACCGACCCATAATAGAAATCATCGTACCATACCAATGATTCATTCTCAACCAGTTGGTAGGTAAGTATCCAGGTTCCGCTGATGACACTACAAGCGACCAAAAGGAGGATAGCAACACTGGCAAACAAACCGATTTTATTCAATATATTTTTCATATAGTACCTCCTTTATATACCCGGATAAAAGTTAATTCCACCGGTGACAGCAGCAGATTTTCTTGATCCTCCACCTTCGGTCGAGACAACAATTGTCCTTCCGCGAAAATCAAGACTTAATGATGGTGTCACCCCTATCTCAATTCCAAACCCGACAGACCACCCAAAATCGGTGTTATCTACATGGGATTGGTCATGTTTGAATTTGTAAAACCCAACCCCCAAAAGACCATAAGGATTGACCCCTTTCCCTCCAAAGGACCCGCCTAAAATAGCATCAATACCATAGGCATTTAATTTTGCCCCTTCGAGATTGGATTCTACCAAATCTTCAATTTCAGGATCACCGAATTTAATAAAATATAGATTTGGTTCCACAGCAAGAGCAGGTAACAAACCAAGTTTTGCCTTAAAGCCGAAAACCGTACCCTGTGCCTGATCCTGCTGTACAAACGGGAATTCCATGCCTCCGGAGAGACCCAGACCCCATTTGACACTGCCTGCATG
>DAOWMZ010000321.1 GCA_030642845.1 Candidatus Zixiibacteriota bacterium | reverse complement strand
CATGGTATTGCCACTACCAAGAAAGTAAAAAAGGGTGACTTTATAACTTTTGATTTTGGTGCTACTATTAATGGGGCTGTTTCTGATATTACCCGTACGGTAGTAGTCGGCAAAGCGACATCTCGCCAGAAAAAAATCTATAACACTGTGCTAAAAGCTCAAAAAGCAGGAATTAAAAAGGTTAGAGCCGGTGTTTCGGGAAAAGCGGTTGACGATGTCTGTCGTAAAATAATCACCAAAGCCGGTTATGGAAAACAATTCGGACACGGAACCGGACATGGAATTGGTTATTTTGTGCATATTGGACCGAGATTATCTCCGTTATCAAAGGATATTCTCAAAGCTAACCATGTTGTAACGGTAGAGCCTGGAATTTATATCCCCAAATGGGGCGGTGTTCGCATTGAAGATGATGTAGTTGCGACTAATAAAGGCTTTAAAGTATTAAACAAAGCTCCAAAAAACTTGTTGGAACTCTGATTTAATAATTATATACTTTTATTAGTAGAATTGTTGCCGGTTGTCGAATCAACCGGCATCTTACCTGTTTATTAGAGGTGTAATAGATGAAAGATACCTATATTCAGAAATTAATAAAATTGGTGGAAGATTCCAAAATTGAATCTCTGGAAGTTTCAAGCTGGGGTCGCAAAGTTAAAATTGTGCAACGGTTTGGTGCTTCGTCAAACGGACATAGCTCTGGTCAAAACATTATACATGAGATTACACCCCAGGCTACACCCGTAGCTGCAGCGCCTGTACAACAGACAGCACCCCTGCCGGAACCTACTCCCAAAGCGGAAGATACAGGGAATCTGGTCCCAATCAAATCTCCTATGGTCGGTACGTTTTATTCTGCTCCTTCTCCTGATGCCGATGCTTATGTCGCCTTGAATCAAAAAATTAATGTTGGGCAGGTTGTCTGTATTGTGGAAGCAATGAAACTGATGAACGAAATAGAGTCTGAGGCCAGCGGCAGGATTGCCAAAATTATAGTGCAGAATGCCGAGCCGGTAGAATTTGGGCAGACACTGTTTTTAATTGAACCCGATTGATCTTTTTCAATAAACCGGAAAGGGATTTCCAATGAATCTCAAACAGATGCTGGTGGAGATGCTTAACCGCAAATCATCCGATTTGCACATCAGGGTTGGCATACTTCCACATTTAAGAGTAAACGGAAAACTGGAAAAAATTTCAACTGATCCTATAACTACGGATGTGATGGATCAGATTGTTAGCCAGGTTCTAAATGATAAGCAAAAAGAGAGATTCTTTAGAAAAAATGAAATGGACTTGGCTCTATCGGTTGCCAAACTCGGACGTTTTCGTATTAATCTTTTCCGGCAGCGAGGTACTATTGGCATTGCTATCCGTGCTGTTAATACCAATGTCCCTACATTTGAAGAATTATGCCTTCCTCCTACAATTAAAAAGCTGTCGCAAGCAAGGCGTGGTTTGATCGTTTTAACCGGTACTACCGGTTCAGGTAAATCAACATCATTGGCAGCTATGATTGAAGAGATGAATGAAACCAGAACTGAAAATATTCTGACTGTCGAAGACCCGATTGAATATATATACCGAGATAAAAATTCAATTATCTCCCAGCGTGAAGTTGGGGGAGATACGGAGACTTTTTCTTCGGCGTTGCGTCATGCATTCCGACAGGACCCTGATGTTATATTAATTGGTGAAATTCGAGATCTGGAAACAATGTCAATTGCCCTGACCGCTGCCGATACCGGACACCTGGTGTTGACAACCCTGCATACTATGGATGCCCTTGAAACTATCAGCCGTATTGTTTCATTTTTCCCGCCTCACCAGCATCAACAAATCAGACTTCTTTTGGCAAGTACATTGGAAGCGATAGTTTGTCAGAGATTGCTTCCTCGAAATGATATGCCGGGTCGTGTTCCTGCGGTGGAAGTAATGTTAAGTACAGCCGCAATCAGAGAATGTATTATGGATCCGGAAAAATGGACTGATATTGTCGAATTAATTGAAGGGGGAGCGGTTCAGTATGGGATGCAGACATTTGATCAGGCTATTATGAGATTATATAAGCAGGGTTTGATCTCATATGATATTGCAATTGCTAATGCTTCTAACCCTGATGATTTTGATCTTCGTGTTAAAGGAATTACAGGAACTTCAGATCGCTGGGAAGATGATATTGCCAATGCCGATAGTTCGGAAGCATCTGACTCTGGAGAGGGATTTCAGAAATATTAATTATTAATGTAACGAATTAATATAATCTCCCTGGGTTTTTTACTTAGGGAGATTTTTTGTGAATAGTAAGGTGTTGTGGTGTAATTTGTTAGGCGTTCCCTGGTTTATTTATCATTTTATTAGTATAATTGTCCGACATCAAATTGTATTGTCAATTTAGGATATTTATAGTATATTTATTACTTATGTCGAAACCGTTTTATTTATGAAACGGTTTCTTATTTAAAGGATGGAATATTGTTTGATAAAATATTAATTGCCAATCGTGGCGAAATTGCTCTTAGAATAATAAGAGCCTGTCGTGAATTGGGACTCAAAACAGTTGCTGTTTACAGTGAAGCTGACGAAGATGCTCTTCATGTGCGTTTTGCCGATGAAGATGTATGTATCGGTCCAGCGCCTGCAAATCAATCTTATCTTGATTATAAGCGCATTATTGCCGCAGCCGAAGTTACCAATGCCGGAGCGATTCATCCGGGTTATGGCTTCCTTGCGGAAAATGCTGACTTTGCTGAAATCTGTGAATCATGCGGGTTAACTTTTATAGGACCGACACCGGATCAGATTAGAAATCTTGGTGATAAAATTCAAGCCAAGAATATGATGGAAAAAGCAGGTGTCCCTGTTATCCCAGGTTCGGAGGGAATTGTTGGCACATTTCAGGAAGCTGCAAAATTAGCAAAAGAAATCGGATACCCGGTTATTGTTAAAGCTGTTGCTGGCGGTGGCGGTAAAGGTATGCGTTACTGCAATAATGAAGCCGAACTTGAAAGAGGATTCCATCTTGCCTCAGCAGAAGCAGGCAACTCTTTTGGTAATCCGGATCTTTATCTTGAAAAAGTTGTTCTCAATCCGCATCATGTAGAGATTCAGCTTATTGGGGATCAACATGGTAACTTTTTCCATTTT
>DAOWMZ010000127.1 GCA_030642845.1 Candidatus Zixiibacteriota bacterium | reverse complement strand
TGTATTATCATAATCGGTACGATTTAGAATTCCATTATGGCTATGGATATATCTTACCGGGGGGCCAATAACAATTGATGGCACTCCGGCTCTGGTAATATGAATACGTCCGCCATCGGTACCGCCTCGCTCCATATATGAGAGATGGTGCGGTATTTTCTTTGTTTTAGCGGTTTTGATAACCAGATCACGAAGTTTAATGTTCGGGATCATAGCCGCATCATATACTAACACACATGGACCTGCTCCCAAATGTTCCGGTTTTTTAAAACCATCAGGAGGAACATCCTGGCCAATACCGGTATCAAGTACAATGCAGACATCTGGATCAGCAACATGAGCCATAGTCTGTGCCCCTCTCAATCCGACCTCTTCCTGAACACTGCCACAACCTAAAATCGTATTAGGGTGTTTGATATTTTTGAATTTTTTGAGTATTTCAAGTACTAAAGCGCAGGAGACGCGATTATCAAATGCTTTGGACATATAAAGCTTTGGGTTGCCCATAATGGTAAACTGGCTTTCCGGTATAATCGGATCACCGATTTTTACTCCAAGCTTTTTTTCAAGATCAAATTTTTTCTGAACGCCCAAATCAATAAACATATCTTTAATTTCAGGAGCCTTTTTCCGATCTTCAACCGGAACCATGTGCGGAGGAGTTGTCCCGATAACACCTATAAATGTCCCTTTGGATGTGATTACTCTCATCTTCTGTCCATATGCAACCGATCCCAGCCAACCACCAAGCGGCAGGAATTTAATATATCCTTCCTCAGTGATTTCTTTTACCATGAAGCCAATTTCATCCATATGGCTGATAATCATAATCCTTGGAGATTTTAAACTGCCAACTTTGCGTCCCATTATGGAACCCAAACGATCGTATTCAATTTCATCAACCAGGCCATCCATCTTATTGGCCATTATTTTTCTGATTTCAGTTTCATAACCGGAAACACCGCTGGCTTCGGTTATTTCTTTAAGCAATAATTCTGTGTTATCCATAATTCACCATATCTTAATTTGTTTATCTTCTTCAAGACGTTATTTAAATATTGAATGAATAAAATAATTGTACAAATAGCAAGGTCGTTATATATCTAAATGATTTGCAAGCTCTGTTAAAGAATCTATTCTTCTTGTCGCTAACGGCATATCACTTGGATATTCACGATCTTTTTTCACTTTTAATATCGCAGCCATCCCAATATTTTTAGGGCCAACTATATCTTCTTTGTACCTGTCCCCTATATAAACACATTCCGCCGGAGCGTATCCGGCCATATTAGCGGCATGATAAAAGATATCAGCATGCGGTTTACGCAGACCGAAAGTCGAACTGAATATTTTGAAATCCAGAAAAGAATTTATTCCAAATTTTTTCAATTCATTTATATGAGTTTCTTCGGGAAATATTGTATTTGATACTAAGCCAACAACAGGAAATCTTTCTTTTATTTTTGTCAGAGTTTCTACAGTGTCATCATAAGCATACAACATTTCATCTATCAATTTATAGAAAGATTGAAAATATTTATCGATGAGTATTTCATTATACTCAATATCTAGGTTCTCAAATATTTTAACTGCAACTTCAGGGATTGTCCACTCCTCAAGAGAATCCAATGCATGCTGACGGTATCTTTCTTTTATTTGATTGAAACGTTTAACATATTCTTCATCATCTGGTACATTAAATCCTTCTTTTTTCATGAATTTCCATGTATTTAATGCACACTTAGTCCCTAACTCATTCCAGGAGCTAAATTCGTATTCTATTAAAGTAGAGCCGAGGTCAAATATTACTGCTTTGGGATTTAGCTTTTCCAATATAAATTCCTATTTATTGAGAGCTGCTTCCAGCAGTTTCTGCATTAACTGATCAAAATCTATCCCAGCTGCCTTAGCAGCCATCGGTGAAAGCGACAACGATGTCATCCCGGGGAGAGTATTTATCTCAAGGAAATGATGCTTGTTATCTTCATCTAAAATAAAATCAACACGGGCTAATCCGGAAGCTCCAATAAGATTATAGATAGTGCGGGAATTGCTCTGGATAGATTCCGATACTTCGCTGGGAATATCAGCCGGTACAAAATATTCCGATTTCCCTTTGATGTATTTGGCTTCATAATCATAAATGCCACCAAGCGGTTTTATCTCAACCACAGGTAATGCATCGCCATTTAATACTGAGGCTGTCATTTCACGACCGGCAATATATTCTTCGATAAGAATATTAGGTGATTCTTTTAAAGCCAATTCAAGAGCATCATTTAACTGATAATAATTTTCTACTTTGGCAAGACCGACCGTTGATCCCCCGTCATTTGGTTTGACAATAAATGGTGGTTTGAAGTAAGCGGTTATATTTTCTATCAGATCGTTTTCAATCTTCCCTTTATCCACTTTGCACATTGCCCACCTTGGCGTACTGATATGCTCCGATGCAGCCAGATGTTTAGTAATTGACTTATCCATAGCTATTACAGAAGCTGTCATTCCCGAACCGGTCTGTTTTTTACCTGCCAGTTCCAAAAGGCATTGAATTCTTCCATTTTCACCATAACCACCGTGAAGCCCATTAAAAACTACTTCGATATCGTTGTAATCATTGGCAAAATTTTGCTCAGTAAGAGTATATATTCCGGAATTGATAAGTGAAACATTCTCAGGATTATTTGAGTGTTCAGTTAAAATGAACTTTCCGTTTTCCAGCAGATTTTGTCCCGTACAGGGATCAACAGCGATCACTTTATGTCCCAATCGTAGTAAAGCTTCATAAATCGCTTTTCCAGTATTTAGTGATATTTCTCTTTCTGAAGATTCACCACCAGCTAATAAAAGAATTTTCATCCTGCTTTTTTCCTCACATTGATAACTTTCCTTATTATGATAAACAAAAACGTCCCAATAATAAGCGGCCAGGCTATTGTATTATATGTTTTGAAATAATAAGCAATTTTATCAAAGTTTTCAACTAAAGCATACCCAAGATATAACAGCAACCCGCCAAAAAGAATATATGAAATCAAAGAATAAATAAGCATTTTTACCGGATGAAATTTACCAATACCGGCTCCAATGGCAATTATTGAACGGAAACCAACTACAAATCGGGAAAATATCATAAGGAGCATTCCCCATTTGGATAGATTGGTCTCAAAGCGATTGATATCATCAGCAGAAAAATACCTATAATTCTTTTTTATAAAAAAATCTCTCCCAAATTTTCTTCCTAGTGAATACATAATCATCACTGATGCCAGCCCGCCTATTAATATTAAAGAAATCGACATTATCGGTTCTAATCTTTGAGCGGCAATAAGTCCTCCGGCAGCGATAATGAAACTATCTCCCGGAAAAGGAGGGAAAATATTCTCGATAAAACATGCCAAAAACAGAACCAGATAGACCCACCCTGATCCATAGGAAAATATCAAATCCAACCATTCGGTTATCTGTGCAGGATTCTCAATCATTGCGTTCAATAAGACAAACAGCCATTGCGGCTATCCCTTCTTCGCGACCTGTAAACCCAAGTTTCTCGGTAGTGGTAGCTTTAATATTAATTAATTCAGATCTGATTCTTAATATCTCTGATATGGCTTGTCTCATTTTTTCCGTATAAGGAGCCATCTTCGGATGTTCGGCAATTATAGTAGCATCGATATTTATAATATTTCTAAAACCCTTTTTGCGGATCATCTGATTTACCCTGCTAAGCAATACCGCCGAATCAGCATCTTTGTATGATGGTTCATCGGGAGGAAACTGCCAGCCAATATCAGGCAATCCCGCAGCACCCAGAAGGGCATCCATAATAGCATGAAGGAGAACATCAGCGTCGGAGTACCCTTTCAGTTTTTTATCAAACGGAATAGTCACACCCCCGATAATAAGTTCATCACCCTCTTCAAATGCATGGACATCAAAACCATGTCCGATCCTGATATTATCCATTTAATCCTTTCCTTAAAATAGCTTCTGCAACTTGCATATCCTGGCGAGTCGTAATTTTAAGATTTATTCCAGTCGATTCAACAATTTTTACTTTAAAGCCGCGGCTTTCTATAAGTTGAGCGTCATCGGTAAGTTTAAGCTCCTCTTTCATCGCCAGTTCTTTGTGGGCTTCCATAATCAGATCATACTGGAAAACCTGCGGAGTTTGAGCACAAAATAACTGCTCCCGATTAACCGTTGTAATAATAAAGCCATCAATAACTTTTTTAACAGTATCTGCAACAGGAGTTGCCAATATTGCTGCATTCTCCTTTTCTGCAATTTCAACTACCCTGTTGATATCATCTGCTTTTACCAATGGCCGAGCACCATCGTGGATAGCCACAAATTTTGTTGAAATAGGTAAAGCTTTGAGACCATTGAATACAGATTCCTGTCTGGTTTTACCTCCTGCAACAATTTTTGTAATTTTTTCAAATCCAAATGGATCAACAATATTCTCCGAAACATAGATCAAATAATCTTCAGGAGCGACCACAATAATATTGTCAATAGAATCAGCTTTCTGAAATTTTTCGATAGTCCAGGCAAGCATAGGACGGCCGCAGATTTCCTGAAACTGCTTGGGAACATCTCCCCCATATCTGACGGAATTACCACCGGCCACAATAATTGTATATACACTCATGAAAGTGAATATATAGGGGATTTATAATAAACGAAAGTGTAAAAATATCAGAGGATCAGCATCGCATCACCATAACTGTAAAAACGCATCCTGTTTTCTATAGCTTTATGGTAGGCATTAATAATTCTTTCCCGACCGGCAAATGCTGAGATTAGAATTATCAATGATGATTTAGGTAGATGGAAATTGGTTAACAGATGATTAACTACTTTAAATTTATAACCCGGCTGGATATAGAGGTCAACCATGCCTGAAAATGGTTGAATATTATTATCAATAATCTTTGCTGATTCAAGCGTCCTTACAGAGGTTGTCCCAACCGCAAAGATGCTTCCCCCATTGGAGCGAATCTTATTTAACTCTGATGCAACTTCAGGTGTGATTTCAGCGAATTCAGGATCAACAGTATGTTCTTCAATATCATCAACTTTAACCGGCTTAAATGTCCCCGGACCGACATGAAGAGTAATATTTAGAATTTTAATGTCCTTTTTTAATAAAGCTGCTGACAGCAGTTTTGTAAAATGAAAACCGGCGGTGGGAGCAGCAACCGCTCCTACTTTATCATTACCGGCAAATATCGTCTGGTAACGTCTGAGATCCTCGGGCCGGTCATCACGTTTAATATAATGTGGTAACGGAATATGACCTGAATTCCTGATTATTCTTTCCTTTTGGGTTTTGGATTTGAATGAAACAATCCATCTTCCATTTCCAAGATCTTCGATAAGTTTGATAAAATCCTTATCAAATAATATTTGTTCTCCTACTTTGACTCTCCGTGATGGGCTCACAAAAGCAAACCAGGATAAATCATCAGAGCTATCTGATTTTCTAATTAGGAAGATTTCAATCTTTGCACCGGTTTTTCTATTTCCAAAAAGTCTGGCTTTGAAAACTTTGGTGTTATTGACTACCAAAGCATCACCCGGTTTGATAAAATCTGTTATCTTCTTAAATGATTCTATTGACTCATAAGTTTTGTTTGTTGAGCGATCAATTATCAACAGGCGAGACTCATCTCTTTTGCGAGAGGGGAACTGTGCTATTAGCTCCTCAGGTAATTTATAATCAAAAAGTGAAATATCCATATCAGAATATAGAATGAAAATCATAGAAGAGAAGAAGTATTATTGAAGATATCATTATATTGCTATCTGTTGTACTGCTTAATCTTATCGTTTGCGCCTAATGTATAACCTTAGAAGTGGCTTTACCACTAAAAAACCCCCTCTTCTCAGAGGGGGTGATCTGATTCATTTGATAGTATTTATCATTCGAGAACAAAATCTACTTTATGAGTAACCCAATATAATACCGGTTTTTCTTTATATATTGCAGGTTTATATTTGTTTTTTGTTGTTGCTTCTTTGGCTGATTCGTCGAGCCATATATATCCGGATGATTTGTAAACTTCCGATTGCAAAATCTCCCCTT
>DAOWMZ010000156.1 GCA_030642845.1 Candidatus Zixiibacteriota bacterium | reverse complement strand
CATAAAACCAAAAAGATTACCAAACCCCATCCATATATTTAAACCAAGTAATATTAGAATAAGTGGAAGTATTAAAAACATCTTTTTATTATCAAGACACCAGCGAAGGATAGGTTCATAAGCCCTGATCAATAATTGAAAGAGAAAGAGAATTCCGCCTAATAATAAGAAAACAAAGATAAAATTTAGAATATATCCCGCGCCTACTCCCAATGGCTCCCAGTGTGATGAAAGTATCATTGCTACAATTATTGCAATAAAATAATTTAAATATTTAGGTACTGAATTTTGAATATTTGCTGGTATATATTTTTTAAAATACATATAACTTGCAATTAAAATTAATATAATCCCTGCCCACCAAAATGATAACAGTAACGTAGTTACTCCTAATAAAAGTAATCCTAAAGGAAGTAACTTTGATGATTTTATTTTATAACGGTTTTTAAATAACAGATGCGCTAATGGCGGAAGAACAATAAGAGCAATTATTACCGAGGAAATCAATGCGAATGTTTTGGTATATGCCAGTGGTTTGAACAGTTTACCCTCAGCTGCTTCCATAGTGAAAACAGGGAGGAACGAAACTATTGTAGTAGCAATCGCTGTTAAAACTGCTCCGCCGACTTCGGAAGTAGCATTTCTGATTTTTTCCAGAGTCGATGTACCCGGCGATCCCTTATTAAGATGCTTTAATATATTTTCGGTTACAATAATACCCATATCGACAATGGTTCCGATAGCAATCGCAATCCCCGACAAAGCCACAATGTTGGCATCGACTTTGAATAGCTTCATAGCAATAAAAACCATCAGAACTGTCAGAGGAAGAAGTCCGGTAATCAGAATGGAACTGCGGATATGCATAACCATAATCAGGATGACAATAATAGTTACAAGAATTTCATCAACGAGAGCAGTGTTTAGAGTCTCAAGAGTTTCATAAATAAGCTTGGTACGGTCATAGAAAGGGACAATTTCAACCTGAGATACGGTTCCATCAGCAAGAGTTTTCTTTGGCAGACCCGGTGAGATTTCAGCAATTTTCTTTTTAACATTTTTAATCGCTGCCAGGGGATTATCGCCAAAACGAACAACCACCACACCTCCAACAACTTCTGCTCCCCCTTTATCAAGAACTCCTCTTCGCATAGCAGGACCGATTGCGACAGTTGCGACATCCTTGATGCGAACCGGAATATTATTTCTGGATTTAACAACGGTGTTTTCGATATCGGAGAGATTTTCGATCAATCCCAAACCTCTGATAACATATTCGACTTTGTTGATCTCCATAGTGCGAGCGCCAACATCGAGATTTGACATCTTAACCGAATTAAAAACATCGATCAGGTTGACATCAAAAGCTATCAAAGCCGAGGGATTAACATCAATCTGGTATTCCTGAATGAACCCGCCTACCGAGGCAACTTCGGAGACACCTTCTGCAGACTGCAAAGCATAGCGAACAGTCCAATCCTGGATTGAACGAAGTTCGTGAAGATCCCATCCACCGGTCGGGTTTCCATTTTCATCGCGTCCTTCGAGAGTGTACCAGAAAACCTGTCCCAATGCTGTTGCATCAGGCCCAAGAGTCGGAGTTGCATCTGCAGGAAGAGTATTCGATGGAAGCGAACTCAGTTTTTCAAGCAGTCTTGAACGCGACCAGTAGAACTCCACATCATCTTTGAAAATAACATAGATAGTTGAAAAACCAAAATATGAATAACTACGGATCGTTTTAACACCGGGGATTCCTAATAGAGAAACAGTCAGGGGGTATGTAATTTGATCTTCGATATCCTGTGGTGAGCGGCCATCCCATTTGGTAAAAACAATCTGCTGGTTTTCTCCGATATCAGGAATAGCATCAACTGCTACAGGATTACGGGGCAGAAAAGAAATATCCCAATCAAACGGCGCAACTATAATACCCCAGGAGATTACAGCAAAAGTAATCAGAAAGACTACCAGTTTATTATTAAGACAGTAGTTAACAATACGACTTATTATGCCGTTATTTTCGTGTTGAGTATCAGTCATTGGTTAAACTTTCAATGAAATGAATGTTTTTCATTATTAGAGCCGGTTTCGGAGGATAATGTATCTTTAATTGATCCACAGCGAAGCATCATAGCACCGTAAAATGAATTGTATACGGTATCAACCGTCTGGAGCCAGTAAGCACCCTGGTTGCTGCGCGCCATAGGACAAAAAGTCAGGAAATAATCCAGGTTGCCAGAATGGCCGAATTTATCATGCAATTCTATAATTGCTTTTGAGAGATGATAAAACGGCTGTCGAGCTTCTTCCAGAGTTGAACTACTTTTGCCTGTCTTAGTCTGCTTTAATGCTATAGATGAAAAAACCATCCACGTTTTATGAAAAGAATCTTCAAATATTGAATGATCAATATCATTGATTTCTTTTTCCAATGAGGCATAAGCTTCATTAGTAGTTTTTAATTCATCATCAGCCAACCCCATCTGGATTTTGAAATAAGCATTATAAATTGCTGATAATGAATTTAATAATTCAGTAGAAACGGATGCATCAGCTTCTGATTGGTCATCACTCTCTGTTTCCATTTTGTGCGTTACTGCCTGAGATTGCTGACCGTGTTGATGTCCGGCAGGACCACTGCCCCCGGTAGGCGACATCATGCTTGGTTTGGCCTGGATTTGTAATTCACTGTCTAACTTGAAAGCCCCATTGGTAACGACCATTTCATTCTCTTGCAATCCGGATTTAACTATGTAAAAATCACCTGATCGCGATCCCAAATCTATTGCTCTTCCTTCAAACAAAACACCTTCATCGGATGGTAATTCAACATACACAACCGCCCGTGTTCCGGTGATCAGAGGGGCTGTTGCGGGGATAAGAAGAGGGGCTTCGGAATTACTTTTTGCAATAGATCCGCTTTTATCCAATCGGGATTTAACAATACCAGTGACAAACATATCCGGCTTTAATGATAAATCACTATTTTCTACAATTGCTCGCACTTTAACGGTGCGAGTTTTCTGATCCACAACCGGATCTATAAAGGCAATTTTTGCTTTGTACTGTATCCCTGGATTCGAAGGAGTATTAAAAGTAAGCTCTTGTCCTTTTCTTAACCAGGATAAATCGGATTCATATGCATCAAGATTTACCCAGAGCGTAGTAAGATCGGCAATAGTATAAATAGGATCACCTGTTTTGACATAGGTCCCTTCGCGGGCATGTATCTCGGTTACAATTCCTCCGGCAGGAGCATAGATCGTAATTGTTTCAGCAGCATTGCCGCTTTTACTTATTTCTTTTATTTGTTTTTCTGTTAAGCCTGCTAAGCGGAGTTTTTCTTCCACCGCTTCAATTGTTGTAATTGCGGTTTTTTTCAGGATTGAATTTTCATTTGTAATAGATGATTCCATTTTAATAGCCTGAAGCAGTTCTTCCTGAGCAGCGAACAGTTCCGGTGAATAAAGCTGAACCATCTCCTCCCCTTTGGTAACTGTTATACCGGTAAAATCGGCATACAACTTATCAAGCCTTCCGTCGGTCCAGGCCGAGATATATGAAAGTTTGGTTTCATCATACGAAAGTTTTCCCGGCATCCTGATTTCAGCTTCGGCAAAAGCACGACGAACCGGTGTGGTTTGAATTCGAGCCAGTTTTTTAGCCGATTCGCTCATCATCAATTGACGTGGTCCCAGATCTTCACCCATCCCCTTTTCCAGTGGAATCAGATCCATAAAGCAGATAGGACATTTCCCAGCTTCAGGTAATTGAATTTGAGGATGCATAGAGCAGGTCCATACAGTAGCAGCCTTGCTGCTTATACTTTCATGGTCATGGTTCGTAGCTTCCGATGAATTGCTATCAAAAAGTGATAACCCAAAAATGAATGCAATTATTGCAACTGCCACTACTCCTATAACAGCCGGACCGCTTTGTGGAAGGAGCTTCCTGATAAATGAATTTGTACCTTTATTATCTTTCATAATATTATCTATCCAAATGGATTATTAGTGCATATGCCCTTTATGCATATCTTCCATCTTTGATTCCTTTGCTGGTTCATCCAATATTTTCAGGTATTTTTGTGGATCAGCTTTAAATTCTTTTTGACAACCATCACAGCAGAAATACACTCTTCGGCCATCGTGATCCAGATATGAATTCTTTTTCTCTAATTCTTCTCCGGAAACCGGACAGGTTGTTTGGATGTTTTCAAACAGGATTCCATCCTCGGCAGCTTTCTTGAAATACTTGTCAGGGTCTTTTGTTAATGCTTTGGTGCACATCGGACAGCAATGATATACCCGCTTTCCCTGTATATCGGTGTAAGAACTGGAATCAATAACACCACCCATTACCGGACAATGCGTCTGATTTTTCAGTTCAACCGGTGCTTTTTCCTTCTTGTCATTATTCCCCTTTGCATTGACAGTATTCACGGCAAATACCATAATCAATAATAATGCCGAGATGATAATAGATTTGTTGATGTTTCTCATTACAATATTCCTTTCTTTCAATTTTTTCCTGTTAACATTTCAATTTCTGCCAGTTTGGCGGCGGCGGTAACAACAGCTTGATCAAATTTAAGCTGCAGATTAAGAAGCTGTCTTTGCGTATTTAATACATTCAGGAAATCAGTTTCACCGGTCTGATAAGCCTTGAATGTTACATTTAGTGATTGTTCACTCTTGGGAATCAACCCATCACGATATAATTTAATTTTCCTTAATGCGTCATGATATTCAAACAGCACTTTGCTGATATATGAGGTTAACTCATTTTTGTAATTCTCTTGTAAATATTGAGTTTTCAGCATCCGGGCTTTGGCTCCGGATCTCCTGGCTTTGTTTTTACCAAACCAGATTGGGAGCGTAATTCCAACATTAACCATCCAGGGATCTTTGCCGCTTTCATTCATTGATGGATTAAGAGCATCACCGGTCTGAATGTAATCAACGCTAAATGTAAAATTGGGCAATGAGGATTTACCGGCTAATTTGACTGATGATTTTTCTCTATCAATCAGATGACCGATAGCTTCCAGATCCGGATTTGATTCTAATATCACAGATAAAACCGAGTCAGCATCAAGATTGCTTTCATTGAGATCAATTGACTGTGGTAATGGTAATTCAAAACCGACAGAAAGATTCAACAGCATTTTCAATGCTTCTACTGTTGGATCAAATTGGCTTTGAAGGCTTAATAGCTTATCCTCAAGTTTTCCAAGTTCTACCTGGGCATTTATCAAATCATGATGATCCGAAAGTGCCACTTTATATTTTGCTCTGATAATACTTTCCCAAAACTCAAGAAGCTGGAAGTTATCTTTAGTGACGGCCAGTTTGCGGCCAAGAAGGTAATAATCATAATATGCATTTTTGATTTTATATACAAGACTCTGCCTGTAAGATTGGTATTTTTGATAGATTGCTTTTGAATTGTTCCTGACGATTTCTTTTTTTGTCCCAAGAGTACCGAACCATGGGAGTGACTGTTTTATTGATAATCTTTGTTCCTGCGGACCAACTCTGGTTTCAACATTTTCGACAAAGTACCCATAGCTCAAGACAGGTTCCGGCAATCCGCCAACATAACCGATTTTCTTATCTTCTGCCTG
>DAOWMZ010000028.1 GCA_030642845.1 Candidatus Zixiibacteriota bacterium | reverse complement strand
TCCATATAGACCGGCATACGGCTGCTGCAGCCAATACCTGATACCATAGCAACTTTATCCCGATCCCAACCCAATTTATCAATCGCTCTGATATATGCACCCATAACAACACCTATCCCACATCCCGGACACCAAACATGAGGGAGTTTTTTACCGGGGCGAAGATAATGAAGAGCTACATCTGATTTTTGCTTGGGAGCTTTGTCTTTTGTTACAGTAGCCATTAGAGTACCTCCTCAAGCTTTTCCAGCATCTGCATTGGAGTAAGGATTTCTCCATCGTAGCGCTGGATACTATGAATTTCTTTATCTTTCGGAAGAATCCGTTCGATTTCATGAACGATCTGTCCCATGTTCAATTCACCAACAATGATCTTGTTGCATTTGGAGCATAAATCCCGAAGTTCTTTATCAGGAAAAGGCCAGATTGTATAAAGTTGGATACATCCGACTTTCACCCCTGCTTCACGAGCCAATGTTGTAGCTTGTAAAGCAGCTCTTGCAACAGAACCGTAAGTAATGAATATTACGTCTGCGTCATCTATTGTCTCTGTACGAATCTTAGTTATTTCATCAGTGTAGTTTAGGATTTTATCTCTAAGCTTATTCATCTTGGGAAAGATTTCATCAGGACGGTTGGTTGGGAAACCATGTTCATCATGAGTCAGACCTGTCAAATGATAACGATACCCTTCACCATAGGCTGGCATAGGGGTAACACCATTTTCCGTAATTTCGCAAGACAAATAATCTTCCGGTTTACAAGTAGGTTTTACACGATTAATAATTTCAACTTCCCCTTTTTCGGGAATTTCAATAATCTCTCGTGAATGAGCTAACACTTCATCCAAAAGTAATGTCACAGGTGTCCGAAATCTTTCAGCCAAATTGAATGCTCTCACAGTTTCATAAAATGTATCACCAACAGTAGAGGGAGCAATTGTAATCGAATTATAATCTCCATGAGGCCCCCAACGGGCCTGCATTGTATCAGCCTGGCTTACTTTGGTTGGTAAACCGGTCGATGGACCACCTCGTTGTACATTTACAATAACAACCGGAACTTCGGTCATATAGGCATAACCGATATTTTCCTGCATTAGGGAATAACCCGGACCGGAAGTTCCTGTCATGACTTTTGCACCTGAGATCGAAGCACCAATGAGTGCAGCCATAGAGGCAATTTCATCTTCCATCTGAATAAAGTTACCACCTATTTTGGGTAATTCCCTGGATGATAACTCAGCAATTTCAGTGGAGGGTGTTATAGGATAGCCGGCGAAAAACTGCATACCGGCATACAGGGCACCATGAACACAGGATGCGTTTCCCTGTAACAACATTTTCATTTTCTCTGCCATTTTCTCCTGTCCCTCCTTATTTATAGTTAGAAGTTATAGCAAAGTCGGGACAATGTATCCAGCATATAGTGCACTGGGTACAGTTTTCGGCACGAGCTATAACGGGTTTTCCGTCCCTGTCAGGCTCGAATACTTGTTGGGGGCAAAGAGCAATACAAATATTGCAGGCTTTGCACCAGGCAAGATTAATATTCAAAGGGGCGGGACCTTTTGAATAATCATACTTGCTTTGAGAGGCGGGCTTTTTGGTCGTACCACCCGCAGCATCAGTTGATGCACTCATTTTTATTCCTCAAATTTTCTGGTGTTTCCACACCGTTTATCAGGATGTCTTATTTATTTTCTCTTTTTAACAGCAGTTTTCTTTTTTCCTTTAGCAACCATCTTGCGTGTGGATTTTATTTTGGTAGCTGTTTTCTTAATACTAACTACTTTGGATTTTTTAGAGCTTTTCTTTTTATTTTTAGTGCCCTTTTTATTCTCTTTAGCTTTTTGGATCAGTTCTTTGAGATACATAGGAATCTCGGTCGGTGAACCGGCAACAGGTACTCCAGCTTTGTTAAGAGCTTTGATTTTATCTTCAGCAGTTCCACTACCGCCTGAGATAATTGCTCCGGCATGTCCCATCCTCTTTCCGGGAGGGGCGGTCTGGCCGGCGATAAAGGAAACCACCGGTTTAGTCACATACTTTTTGATATATTTGGCTGCATCTTCCTCATCAGAACCACCGATCTCACCAATCATAACGATTGATTTGGTCGATTTGTCATTTTCGAAAGCCTCAAGACAATCAATAAAGTTGGTTCCGATAACCTGATCACCACCAATTCCTATACAGGTTGTTTGTCCCATGCCGGCTTCAGTGAGAGCCCAGATAGCTTCGTAGGTTAAAGTTCCTGAACGGGAGACAACACCTACACCACCTTTTTTCACAATCGTTCCCGGCATAATACCGACTTTTGCCTGGTCAACAGAAATCAAACCAGGACAGTTGGGACCTATCAGGCGAGCTCCCATTTCTTTAACGTAAGGATAGACTTTCATCATATCATTGGCGGGTATACCTTCAGTGATACAAATAACCAATTTAATACCTGCGGCAACAGCTTCAAAAATCGCATCCACTGCAAATGGCGGCGGCACATAGATTACTGAAGTATTTGCTTTTGTCTTCTTTACTGCTTCTTCAACTGTATTAAAAACCGGAATACCGGCTACATTGGTACCTCCTTTGCCGGGAGTTACACCACCGACAACATTCGTACCATAAGCTTTTATTTGTTCAGCATGGAAAGAACCGTCTCGACCGGTTATTCCCTGAACAATTAACTTAGTTTTTTTATTTATGAATATCGACATTTCTATTTTCCCCGAATTTATATTTCTACTCTAGCCATTTCAATGGCTTTCTTAACAACGTCATCAAGCGTATTTTCATGCGGTAATTTATATTTTGCTAAAATCTTTTTGGCTTGATCTGCATTAGTACCTGTTAATCTGACCACAATTGGAATAGTTGGTTTTAACTCTTCAAGAGCAGTCACGATTCCTTTAGCAACATCATCACAACGCGTAATACCACCAAAAATATTTATCAGAATAGATCTGACCTTTGTGTCACTGGTAATAATATTCAAAGCGGTGACAACTTTTTGAGGATTGGAAGACCCTCCGATATCAAGGAAATTGGCTGGATCACCACCGTAGCGTTTAACCAGATCCATTGTGGCCATTGCCAGACCTGCACCATTGACCATACAGCCGATATGTCCATCAAGTGGAACATATGACAGATCTCCATCACGGGCTGCAATTTCAGCAGGATTCTCTGCATCCAGATCTCTCAGGGCTTCCACATCCTTCTGGCGATACAAGGCGTTGTCGTCGATATTAACTTTAGCATCAATAGCGACAACTTGTGATGAAGGATTAGTGATTAGCGGATTGATTTCCACTAAAGAAGCATCAACTTTCCAGAAAACCTCATAGAGTTTCATCAGGATACTGGCACACTGGCGAACCTGATTGATATCACGGTAGAGTTTATAAGCCAAATTTCTTGCCTGATATGGCTGTAATCCACGAACCGGATCAATCTCAAGTTTAAAAATCTTCTCCGGTGTTTTAGCGGCAACTTCTTCAATATCGACACCGCCCGCCGGTGAAACCATAAATACAGGTTTTTTACTGGCACGGTCAAGAACGATACCAACATATGATTCAGAAATAATATCCTCGGCAGCAGTTACCAGAACTTTCTGAACTTTCAAACCTTTAATATCCATTCCGAGAATATTCGCAGCGAGAACTTTGGCCGCTTCAGGGTTCTCCGCATACTTAACACCACCGGCTTTCCCCCGACCACCAACATGGACCTGGGATTTAACCATAACCGGTCGATTAATACGTTCGGCAATTTCAAATGCTTCCACAGGAGTTGTTGCCACCTCACCAGGTGGTACAGGAATACCTGCCTCAGCAAAAAGGTCTTTTGCTTGATACTCGTGGATCTTCATTGATTAGCTTCCTTGTTTATTAAAGTTATATCATCATTTATTTTTGAATAATAATTTATTGCGAGTTCTTCCAATTTTTCAATAGTATTATTTTTCGGATCATCCAGAACCTGATCCATCAGGTAATCCAGAATTTCCCCAACCATTGGTCCCTCACAGATATTAAATTTCTCCATGACATACTTGCCATCTAAAACCAGATCACTTAATGAGAACGGAGATTTTTTATCAAGTTCATCGCGAATATCTTTTTCAAATTGATCGACATCTTCGGTAGTACCGCCCATTCCCTGAGCGACAACATCGGCTCTTCTTAAATCCAACAGATCAAAAATAAGCGGGATACCGACACGTTTAACTAACCGGCGCATTCCTTTAGGGGTTACTTCGGCAGTGAACATATGGCGATCGACAAGTGTTTGTACCTGAGTGATAATCTCATTAGAATATCTCAACCTCTTTAGAACTTTTTTGGCTGTCTTTGCACTCAATACTTCATGGCCATAAAATGTGGCTCCATTATCAACAATTCTTTTTGCCTGCGGTTTGTTGATATCATGAAACAGTGCCGCCAATCGAACGCTGAGTTTGTTAGGTGATGAATCTATGGTCTGCATAGTATGATTATAGACATCATATTTATGATACCCTCCGGGTTGATCGACATCTTTGCAAGCCTGGAGTTCGGGAAGGACCAATTTCAATATTCCGCATGATTCCATCAAGTTAAAGCCTACTGATGGTTTCACCGACAAGGTCAGAAGTTTATTTAATTCTTCAGCTATACGTTCGGGAGATACGGTAGTAATAAGTATAGCATTTTCACACATTCGCTGGTATGTTTCCTGCTCAATTTCAAAATTAAACCGGGCTGCAAACTGAACTGCTCTGAGTATCCGAAGCGGGTCATCTTTAAAGGATTGTGGATAGACAATTTTTATCAACCCGTCATCAAGATCACTTCTGCCATTTAACGGATCAATAAGAGAATCATTCTCAATATCCCAGGCCATTGCGTTGACAGTAAAATCCCTTCGAGAAAGATCATCTTCAACTTTAAGATTCGGATTAAAGTTTACATCAAAATCCTTATGGCCCGAGCCGGTAGAATATTCTGTTCGGGGAAGGCTTAAATCAAAAGTGACAAAATCATCACCAATTTTCTGGGTAAATTTTATAACGCCGAAACTTTTTCCAACAAGATTTAACTGTCCGTATGGTTTCAGAATTTTGGAAAGATTTTTATATGGGATACCTGTAACAAGATAATCCCTGTCATGCGTCACCCCTTTTTTCCCCATCAGCCTATCGCGTACTATACCCCCGACCTCATAAATGTGGCCCTGTTTAAGTATTGATGAAACTGCTTGCTGCATAAGTTTACACATTGCTAATCCGGAATTATTCTGGTACCAGCCTCTCCTTGGAATGCTTTTCTGGCATCTTCCAGCGAAGAGATAATAACCATCTCACCGCCATTTTTAATAAACTGAATGGCTGCTTCCATCTTGGGACCCATTGACCCAGTAGGAAAATGTCCTTCTTTTAAATAACTTTCTGCTTCGCTTACAGACATAGTATCCAGACCCTTCTGGGTCACTTTACCGAAATTTATATATACTTTATCTACCGATGTAAGAATAGCCAAAATCTCTGCACCAATTTCATTGGCTAAAACAGCCGAAGCTCTATCTTTGTCTATGACAGCATCAAAACCTTCGTAATCACCATTCTTATCAATATAGACAGGAATTCCTCCGCCACCGGCAGCGATAACAATTATACCCTGATCTACTAATTGTCTGATGAATTTGCCCGGTACAGTTTCTATCGGTTGGGGAGACGGGACCACTCTTCGCCATCCGCGGTCAACATCCTGCTTCATAGTCCAGTCCCGCTTTGATTCGTATTTGCGAGCCTCTTCCTCAGTATAAAATTGACCAATATATTTTGTTGGATTTTCAAAAGCAGGGTCATTTATATCACAAATTACCTGGGTAATGATTGTAGTGACCATGCGATCAATATTCTCAGCCCGAAGCCTGTTCTGTAGTGATTGCTCAATCATGTAACCCATACCGCCTTCAGTATCAGCAACACAAACTCCCAGAGGTAATATTGGTGCTCTATCTCCTGAAAGTTCAATTCTCAAAAGAGCGTTACCTACCTGGGGGCCGTTGCCGTGAGTCACTACCAAACCATAACCTTCACGAGCTAATTCTACTACTCCATCAAGAGATTTACGAGTATTGGCAAACTGATTAGTAATTGTATCTTCCTGATCAGCTTTGGTGATAGCATTTCCACCAAGAGCAATCACTGCTGTTTTATGTTTAGCCATTACTTTTTTACTTTCAATATCATATCATTGCAAAAGCGGGTCAGTTTTTACCAACCCGCTTAATATTCGACCTACTATTTTTTGGTCTTTTTGGATTTTCCTTTAACAAAATCAGTTAGTACTGTGGTCAGATCAGGTTTGCCAATTTCCTGAAGGCTATATTTAACCCGTACCGATGGATGTTTGATCTTAATAATACGAGTAATATCTATCGGAGTAGCAAGAATAACCAAGTCACATTTTGTTTTGTTAATTGTGATTTCCAGATCCTTAACCTGCTGATCGCCATAACCCATAGCCGGAAGAAGAATTCCAATGTTCGGGTATTTTTCATAAGTGGCAGAAATCGATTTCACTGTGTAAGGACGCGGGTCAACCAGTTCAGTCGCTCCATATTTCTCAGCAGCAACAACACCGGCACCAAAAGTCATTTCGCCGTGAGTCAGAGTCGGGCCGTCTTCGACAACGAGAACCTTTTTACCTCTGATTTTTTCAAAGTGCTCAACTTCAAGCGGAGAGGCAGCATCAACAACCACTGCATCCGGGTTGTAATGGGCAATATTCTGGCGAACCTGAGCAATATCTTCGGCATCAGCAGAATCAATCTTGTTCATCACAATTACATCAGCGAGAAGCAGATTAACCTGGCCGGGGTAGTATGTCAGTTCATGTCCCGGACGATGCGGATCAACAACAGTAATCATAAGATCAGGTTTATAGAAAGAGAGATCATTATTTCCGCCATCCCAAAGGATAACATCGGCTTCTTTTTCTGCTTCACGAAGAATCATTTCATAGTCAACACCGGCATAAACTGTTACACCGCTCATAATATGAGGTTCGTATTCTTCACGTTCTTCGATAGTACATTTGTGTTTATCAAGGTCAGACAATTTAGCAAATCTTTGACAAGCCTGTTTGGCAAGATCGCCGTAAGGCATAGGATGACGGATAGCGACAACCTTTTTGCCAAGAGACTGAAGTATTTCAATAACTCTACGGCTGGTTTGGGATTTACCACAACCAGTTCTGATTGCACAGACAGCTACCAACGGTTTGGTTGATTTAACCATAGTCGGGTCAGCCCCTTCAACGGAGAAACGACAACCGGCAGCCATGACATAGGCAGCTTTTTCCATGATATACTGATATGGAACATCAGAATATGAGAAAATAACTTCTTCGACTTTGAACTTTTTGATCAATTTCAGAAGGTCTTTTTCATCCTCAATCGGAATTCCCTTGGGATACAATTTACCGGCTAAAGATTTTGGGTATTTACGACCATCAATATCAGGAATCTGTGTTGCAGTAAAGGCAACAATTTCTACATTTTCGTTTTCTCTATAAAGGGTATTAAAATTGTGGAAATCTCTTCCGGCAGCACCCATGATTAGGATTTTTCTTCTGTTCTTAGCCACTTTATTTTCCTCGTATATTTTAGAATTTCATTTTCAATTATTATCTATCAGCTTTCAACTACAATTATAAGTTAGCCTAATAGATGACTTGGTCCATATATACACAATAAGGTAAAGGAGAAGAAGTCCTGTAATATGATCCAGTATGTATTTGCAGCTTTTCATTTTAAATTCTATAATATCCTAAATATATTTAATCAATCTGTGGTCTCTGTAGAGCTCCAGAGAAATCAACATAAATCGATTTCCATTCGCTAAATACATCCAGAGCAGCCATCGATGCTTCACGGTGTCCGTTGCCTGTCTCTTTAGTTCCACCAAATGGCATATGAGTTTCTGCGCCGATTGTAGGAGCGTTAACATAGAAAATGCCTGTGTAAACATCTCTCATAGCGGTATAGGCATTATTGACATCCTGAGTGAAGATTGAAGCTGAGAGGCCATATATAGTATCGTTTGCCATTTCAATTGCTTGATCTAGAGTATCAAACATTCCAACGCCAACTACAGGGCCAAAGATCTCTTCTTTCCAGATACGCATTTTTTGAGTGACATCACCAAAGATAGTCGGTTGAACGAAGAATCCTTTATCATAATCACCACCGGTAAGATGATCACCGCCGGTAATCAATTTAGCTCCTTCATTTTTACCAATTTCAACATAGCTTAAAACCGTTTCCAATTGACCCTTATTTACACAAGGACCCATCTGGACTGATTCATCGAGACCGTTGCCAATTTTTAATGACTCTGCTCTTTTGGCCAGAGCTTCAACAAACTTTTTATAAATACCTTTTTGGCAGATAATTCGACTGGTAGCCGTACACCGCTGACCGGTAGTGCCAAAGGAACCCCATAAAGCACCATCAACAGCTAATTCGAGATTAGCATCATCCATTACTATCTGAATATTTTTTCCACCCATCTCTAAACAGCAATGTTTGAAATTGGTAGCACAGGCTTCTGAAATCTTACGACCTACTTCAGTAGAACCTGTAAAAGAAACAATCTTTACTGCAGGGTTATTCATCAGTGGTTCACCCAAAGCAGCACCTGAGCCGGTCACGACATTTAATACTCCCGGAGGCAAACCTTCTTCCAGACATACTCGTGCAAAATTAACAACCGAAAGTGGAGTCTCTGTAGCTGGTTTGATTACTATTGTATTTCCACAAATAAGAGCCGGCATTGATTTCCATGATGGAATCGCCATCGGGAAATTCCATGGTGTAATGAAAGAACAAACACCAAGCGGTTGACGGACTGTCATATTAAATTTGTTGGGCATCTCTGATGGAGTCGTTTGACCAAACAGTCTGCGGCCTTCGCCAGCCATGTAATAAGTCATATCGATGGCTTCCTGAGTATCACCGCGGGTTTCGGCAATGATCTTCCCCATCTCGCGAGTCATCTCTTGAGATAGTTCTTCCTTTTCCGCTTCTAACCGAGCGGCAATTCGATAAATAATCTCACCCCGTTTTGGTGCAGGAAATAAACGCCATTTTTTGTATGCATCAGATGCAGCATCAATAGCATCTTTGACATCATCAGCATTAGATTTTTGAAAAACACCAACAACATCACTCTGATCGGCAGGGTTTAGATTCTCATATGTCTTGCCTGATTTTGACTCAACCCATTGGCCGTTTATTAAATTCTTGTAAACTTTGGGACTGCCCATAATATACTCCGTTAAGATTATTATTAACAATAACTTGTCATTAATTTTAAGTCAGCTTGTGAATCAATTCACAGCCAGTTTATTCAAGCATTTAATATATTTTTATTTTACATAAAGTCAACTCGTTTTTGGTATATTTATACTTTATTTTCCTTTGTGGCACAATGAATTAGCTCATCAATTTGTAAAAACAGAATATTTATCATTCACAATACATATATTAGACTTTTATAATCCATTATTTTCTAATATCCCCGGAGTTTTTCTTGGATAATTTAAGGTTTTGTGCGTTATTATATTAGACGACATTTATGAGAGTTTAGAATGTATGTTTTACTAATAGCAATCTGGTTGATGTCTCCGGCTTTTCCTTTGAATCCGGTTCAACAAGATACCCTTAATAATGTAAATATACATTTAACTGTAGGAATCAGCGGTCCTACCCGTCTCATTACTCCCGGTCCGGAAGTCACAGCCAAGTATGAGGTTATGTTTCATCATCCCTTTGTTCTCCGAGTTGCTTTTGATTACCGTTATGGTAAAATGAACTCAAACCTATATCCCAAAGGTATCTTTCACGGCACGACTATTTCGACTGATATTTTTTATTATCGAGGGACAAATAAAATGACAGGTTATCTTGGGATTGGAGTGGTTTATGTCAAAAACATTGTAACTCTTTCCAATAACTTATCTGAATCTATGTATATAACTGATAATATAATTGATATCTATATGCTAAGTCAACTCGGCTATCGATTAACATTTGGTTTAAGGTTTCATAGAAATTATTCTTTTGAATTGGCAATAACAGAAGTCTCCCCCACTCTTGTAACAAAAACTCATATATCAAAAAACCAATTTTCAATCCGCTCTGAAGAAATCAGACTTAATAATGTCAGATTTACTATAGGATATTTAATACCGCTGGGCTGGTAACAGGCATAGCCTGTTTTATTGGTATTACCTGTTATCAAGTATCACCTATTATACTTTAAAAGGAATTCTTTTCGAAATTCTTCAAACCTGTTTTCTTCAATGGCAGATCTTATCTGCTTCATTAAGTGTTGGAAAAAATATGTAGAGTGATACGAAGCTAAAACCATTCCAGTGATTTCTGACTGGTTGTAGAGATGCCTGATATATGCTCTGCTATATCTCTGGCATACTTTACAATTGCAATTCGGGTCAAGTGGGCGGTCATCGTTGGCAAACTCAGCATTGCGGTAAGTCATCTGTCCTACCGAAGTAAATACATTCCCGGTACGAGCATTGCGAGTTGGCAGTACACAATCGAACATATCAATTCCATAAGAGACAGCCATCAGAATGTCTTCGGGGTAACCAACTCCCATCAAATATCTCGGTTTATCTTCAGGAAGGAATTGAATAGTATGCGCCAGCATATCTTCCATCTCGTCTTTACTCTCCCCGACTGATAAACCGCCAATGGCATAACCGGGTAAATCGAAAGATGTGATTTGTTCTGCAGATAGTATGCGTAAATCTTTATAAGTCGAACCCTGCACAATCCCGAACAGGCTTTGCAGGCTAAGCTTGCCTTTTTTATTATCATTAGATATTTTTTCAAAGTGAGAGACGCACCTTTTTAACCAATCAAAGGTTCGTTTCACACCTAGCTCAGCTAAAGAGCGGTCAGCAGGATACGGAACGCATTGATCAAATGCCATGATAATATCTGCACCTATATCATATTCAATTTCCATAACTTTCTCAGGAGTGAACATATGTCTGGAGCCGTCATGATG
>DAOWMZ010000056.1 GCA_030642845.1 Candidatus Zixiibacteriota bacterium | reverse complement strand
CCCAGGGTACCAGTTAAATCTCCAGAAGTAGCTGTCCATTCAGCACCATTGGGTGAATAAACTCTGAATCCCTGAGTTATACTATAAGCTGCGTCATCGCTATTATTTTTTAGTCTGATTGTAAATGTTAATGATTCATTTACAGCGACAGATTCACCGCTATATAGACCATCGACATGGTCAAGTTCAGCTTCAGCCTTATAAACTGCCTGAATTCCATAACAGAATGGTCCTTCCCATGTGGGCTGTACCACACTGGCATCGGACATCGACCATCGCCAGGGATTATTCGGCGGGAACCAACAGGAATCTATACAAATTGTTTTATTGGCGTAAGCTAAATCAATAGGTCCGACAGTAACGGTAAAAACATTATCGTTAAAACCATTAATCATTCCTGTTCCGTATTGTCGATTCATCACAAAACCAATTGTATCCGCCCCTGCTCCATTTACACTGAATTCGTTGATAAAAACTCCCTGATCAAATTGATCAAGTCCCAGAATTCCGGTAGTATCTCCCTCTGTAGTTGTCCATTGAGCACCATCGGGAGAATATACCCTGAATCCCTGGTTTAAACCGTAAACTGATTTCATACTCTCATTGTTTAACCTAAAAGTGAAAGTTATGAGATCATTAGTACCAACTGAACCAGGAGTAATTAAACCATCAACATTATCGAGAACCACTTCTCCTGATCGAGGAGCTTTTATATGGAAAACGTGGAGACCGTCCCAGGAAGGAGTAATTGTCCTGCCATTCTGAGTTAAAAACTTCCATTCACTAACCGGCGGGAAATAACTGGAATCAAGACAGATTGTTTTACCATCATACATTGAATCTATCGATCCTAAGGTAATTGTATAAACTACTTCATCAAAGGGAGCTGTCAAACCCGGACCAAAAATTGTTGCTCCGCTAAATCCAACAGTATCAGCCCAAAATCCATCGATATTAGATTCATCAATAATAAAGAAAGTATTCATTTGTTCTCCACCCAATGTACCGGTTGTATCAGGGGTGGTTGATTGCCAGTAGGCTCCATCAGGGGAGTAAACTCTAAAACCATTTGTCATTGTATAGATAGAATCATCGCCGATATATCGAAGGCGTATATCAAATCTAATTGGTGTGTCAGTTAAAAGCGTATCAGGGGCAATTGCTCCTTCAACATTATCAAGGGAGAAAAATGCTACAGGTGGAGGTGTTATTGTGTAGCAATAGGGACCGTTCCAATCAGGAAATTTAGAACCATTGTTGGTGTTCCAGAGCCAATTGCTAGCTGGCGGGAAAAATGATGAATCAATACATATAGTTTTGCCTTCGTGAATAGGATCAATAGGACCGATTGTTATAGTATAGGGAATATCATCAAAACCGGCTACTATTCCAGGAGCAAATATGCTTGCCCCACCAATTCCGAGAGTATCTTCTCCCATCCCATCTGCACTAAATTCTTCTAAAATAATTATTAAATCAAAATCATCCAAACCAAGCACACCGGTAGTGTCTCCATATGATGTATTCCATGTTGCACCATCCGGAGAATAGATTTTGAATCCATTGGTGAAACCCATAACATTACTACCGGTATTGTTAGTAAATCTTATATTGAATGTGATTTCCTGGCCAGTTGTTATTTCAAAAGGACCTGTTTGTCCATCGATAGGTCCAATCGAAATAATTCCATTTTGGCTGAAAACAGAACCGGTGAATAATACTAAAAAAGCAAGGACAACATAACAGAGCTTCATAAATACCTCCAGGGAGATACAAATTAATATATTTTATCTCTTTTAAACATTACTATAGGACTTTTAAAATATGCGGCGGTATATCTGTGAATTACTAACATAACACACATTTAATGTACTTAACTAACCACAGTATGTCAATGTAAATAATGTAAATGAGATATTTGAAGCTTATCAATATCAGGGATTATGATTAGTGGAGATGTGATTCTATTTGGAGAAAGAATTTTTGTATCCACTAAGAAGGTGGTCAAATTTATCTTGAATAGCATTGTTGAGAGATTCTTTATCTGAATCATTGGATTGATATGCTTGATAACACAGATCTATAATCTCAGAGGAAATTTCAGATAAGAGTTTGATAATTACTTCAAACTCCTGGGAGGATATTTTTGGCATTTTATGAAAAGCAACAAGCATTTCGGTTATATCAACGCCAATCACCGAGGCATAATCCGCAATTTCACTTCTGTCGGCATCATTTAAATTAACCTGTCCGATCAGCCAGTTAGCCACTCTCTCATTGCCAACAAAAACCGGCAGACTCGCATCAGCAAAACCGCAGGGGTGGCATTTAAGATAAGTTGGTTGATCTATACTGTCAGCCAGTTTACGTCTTTCCATATCAGAGGCGTTGCATTGGTGTTTACCCAGTTCGGTATTCCGGATTAAATTGCAGACTTTACTGAAATTACTTGGTTTGGTAATATTATTACCAAAAAGATCTAAAATAATTGAAGCTACATTTGTAGAAGCAGCAAATTCATCCTGAATGTTTTGAAGTTTTTCAAGGGATATGATATCTAAAAGTGCTATGCTTTGTGATGAGTTGTTTTTCTGTTTTTTTACTTTGATAATTCCATACATGATGCAATTTCTTTTTTCCGAATAACCAAATAAATCCTGTAATAAATATCCTGATTATATAATCGGTCATTATCCCGAAAAAATTGATAGTATATAATTCAAATTTTATGATTACTATCAAAGATATCAGAAAAATAATTCTAAAACTAGAATCAATAAACTAATTATTCAATATAGATTACATTTGCCTCTTATTTGATTTAAGTTTATATTTAAAATCATGATATTTGTTTGGAAATTATTTTTTGTGGAGGGATACAATGACCAGAGGTGAAAAGTGGAAAAATTTCTTTGAAAGTATGGGTTGGATTAATGATGATGTAATTTCTGCTGGAAAAGAAGGTGAGTTGAAAATTTCTATCAGAAAATGCGAAGGAAATGACAGCAGTAAATCAAATACAATAAATACAGCTCTAATTCATTCTGATTTTGATATATTATGTCACGAAACTCCATCAGGGACAGTGTTTTTCCAATGGGATGACATACTTCAGGTTAAATTAGAAGTTTCAAATAAGAAAAAGGGCTGGTTATAATAGAAGAATATTTATAGCTCGAAACTAATGTGGGCGGCACACGCCCCCGTGTGCCCTTTAAATAGAACAGGCAAGTCCTGCAGCAGACGAGGGCGTCTGCCAGGCACGAGGAAAAGAAAAAAGACTGGTTGTAAAAATCCTATTTAAAGCTTTTTACAGCTTTTTCAACAGAATCGTGAAATTGGAAGATTTTATTCATACTGCATTTTTCCATAAGTGATTGAACAGGAGGGGACATTGAAGCTAATCGAAGATCACCCCCTTGATTGCGAAGCGTGGTCATACCACTTATACATTTCCCGATTCCAAGTGAATTAATCCAGGTTAAACCTTCCATATTAAGAACAATTTTTATGTATTTCTGTTCAATTAACTCATGAATGGTTTTTATGAATATTTCCTCTTCAGGACTTCCCAACATCTTACCTTCAAGAGATATAACTTTTATCCCCTCAGTTTCTTTAACAGATATTTTGATAAGTCACCTCTTATCTTTAAAAGTAGTAGATCCTTGCACCTTGAATATATGACTTTTAACTGATAATTTCAATATAAAATGAGCAATTCAGAAACTCTGTCCGGTTAATATTTTATGCTAAATAAAAAGTTGTTTAATAAACAGAAGTTATTGTATAATACCTTGAAATGAAATATGAATCTTTTATAGCGCGTCGCTATATGCGGTCGGGACAGATTTTTGTCACCGTCTCAACCTGGATTACCATTTTAGGGGTGATGTTAGGAGTGGCGGTAGTCTGTTTTGTCATGTCGCTCCACAATGGTTTTGAATCTGAGATACGTACACGTTTATTGGGGACCACATCTCATGTTACAATTTTTCCTTTCAATAATGAATTTATTTCCAATTATAATGATTTAATTGATACAATTGAATCGGTTGAAGGTGTAGAAGCGGCATCGGCATTTATATATTACAAAGTAGCTATTTCCTCTGCTTCAAATGGTGACGGGATAATTATCAGGGGAATTGATATTGAACAGGAAAAGAGAACCTCCCAGATTATTCAAAATGTTACGATCGGTGACTGTTCTTTTGAACCAATTATTGATGAAGATGATACTATTCCGGGGATGATTATTGGAAGCAATCTGGCTGATCGTTTAGGAGTTTTTCTGGGATCAACGGTGTTTTTGTATTCTCTTAAAGGTGAAAACTTGCATCGGAATACTCGACCAAGAGTAGCTAAATTTTATATAACCGGAATTCTGGAAACAGGGATGTATGATTTTGATTCCCAGATGGCTTATATATCTTTGGAATCGGCTCAGAAACTTTTCCAAACCGGGCATACCGTAACGACTATTCATCTGAAATTAAAAGATGTCTTTTATGCTAAGGAAGTTTCAGCAGCAATAGATTCTACACTTGGATTCAGATATGATGTAGTCCCCTGGTATGAGTTGCATCGAAATTTATTCGAATGGATTGAAATTGAGAAAAAAGTTCTGTTTTTGGGCTTTATTTTAATTGTATTAGTGGCAGCTTTTTCAATCATATCTACCTTGGTATTACTTACAATGGAAAAAAGGGGAGAAATAGGTATCCTTAAAACAATGGGTTCAACTCCTTTTTCAATAATTCGAATTTTTGTTTCAAAGGGTTTGAGTATAGCTATTTATGGGGTAATACTGGGATGGGGTTTAGCATTAACCTGCGCTTATGTACAGAATCATTACAAACTAATAAACCTGCCGGCTGATATATATTTTATAAGCTATTTGCCGATTGAAACGCATTTATTTGATTTCCTTCTTGCCGGTGGAGTAACATTTATAATCTGCTTCCTGGCTTCATTGTATCCGGCTTATCAAGCTTCCCGGGTTTCGGTAATTGAGGTTCTAAGAAAGTAATATGGCTGTAATTATAATAAAGACTAAACGTTTATGGGAATTTGGCGAAAATAGTAATATACCTTTACTGTAGTTCAACTTCAGGCAGAGAATAGGAATATGGGAAATAGGATGATTCTGGAAGCGACCGATTTACATCGGGTTTTTAAAACTTCTGATACCACAGTTAATGTATTGGACGGAATTACGATTTCTGTTGAAAAAGGGGAGATGGTGGCTGTAACGGGAGCTTCAGGTGTTGGAAAATCGACTCTTTTACATCTATTGGGAGGATTAGATAAACCCACTAATGGAGAGATCAGAATTGATGGGGAATTGCTGAATAATAAATCGGAAGAGGAATTGGCACTGTTTCGTAATAAGAATATTGGCTTTGTTTTTCAGGCGCATTATCTGCTTGAAGACTTTAGTGCCCTTGAAAATGTGATGATTCCGATTATGATGACTGGTAAAAAACGAAATGAAGCAGAAAAGAAAGGGGAACTACTGCTGGAGCTTGTGGGTTTAAAGGATAGACAAACTCATCGCCCGACTCAGTTGTCCGGTGGTGAACAACAAAGAGTTGCTGTTGCCCGAGCGTTGGCCAATGATCCTCAGATTGTCCTGGCTGATGAACCATCCGGTAACCTTGATACAGATACCGGTCAAAAGCTCCACGACCTCCTTTTCAAGCTCAACCAGGATTACAATATGACTTTTTTTATTGCAACTCACAATAGGTCGTTAGCCCGGGGATGTAATCGTCAGTTGAAAATAATTGGCGGAAAAATAAGTGAATAGGAAAATTAGGTGGTGTTAAAATGAAATGTCAGGATTGCCAGGAGCGGGAAGCAATTGTTCACATGACACAGATAATTAATAATGAGAAGACAACTTTGAACCTATGTCAGCAATGTGCTCTGGCCAGAGGCTTCCATTCACCATTGGATAATATGCCTTTTCCTCTGGCTGAAATCCTTACTGGGATTGCAGCTGCAGGTCCTAAGTCAACTTTTAACAAAAAAGATGATGGTCCCAAACTGGTTTGTCCGAACTGCGGTTTAGAGTTTCATGAATTTACTCAACAGGGCCGATTTGGATGCGGTGCTTGTTATAAAGCCTTCCGCTCCAGACTGGAACCTATTATGAGAAAAATCCATGGTAATTCTCTCCATCGCGGACGCGGTCCAATCATAGATCTTAATAGTATGGATAATTCTGAAGTCATACCGGTTAAAGAAGAGGAACGTTTGGAAGAAGAACTGACCAAGGCTATTGATACGGAAGATTTTGAAAGAGCAGCCGAAATCAGAGATAAACTGAAAACAATCAGAGAGAATCTCTCTCTTGAGAATAATTAGTCAGGGGTGAAAGTTGGAAATGATGTTTGAAGAAATGGCAAAATCACCAGCAGCCTGGCTTTCCGGTAAAGGTGAGGATACTTTGGTAGTCCTTTCAACACGAGTTCGTATAGCTCGAAACGTAGCCGGATGCAAATACCCGCCGGCAGCAGATCTGGATACAAAAAGACGTATTGTCGGATATTTTGATTCAACTGTTACCAGATCAAAAATGTTGGGACAGGGCAAATATTATAATGCCGGAGATATTTCAAATTGGGACCGGGATTTTCTAATTGAAAGACATTTGATATCCCCGCTGTTTCTCAATGGAGAATTATCAAAATCACTTTATATAAGTCCGGATGAAAAAGTATCAATAATGGTTAACGAAGAGGATCATTTAAGAATTCAGGCTCTATCAGCCGGATTGGATACCAAGGGGGCTTATGAACTTGCCTCTGCTTATGATTCTGAAGTCGGCCGCTATCTGGAATATGACTACGATCCTGATTTTGGCTATTTGACCGCTTGCCCGACCAATGCCGGAACCGGAATGAGAACATCGGTGTTAATACATCTGCCCGGATTGGTTTTGACAAAAGATATTGATCATGTCATAAAGTTTATCACTCGCAGTGGTTTGATCGTTCGTGGATTTTATGGCGAAGGTTCTGATGTTTTGGGAAATCTCTTTCAGATTTCCAATCAGAATACTCTTGGTATTACTGAAGAGGAAATAATAGGACAGATCGACCGCATAACCCTGGAAATAATTGAAAAAGAGGCCTCGGCTCGTCAGCGGTTAGTTGATGAAGCAGCCGATATGATCGAGGATAAAATCTGGCGTGCCTATGGCATTTTAAAAAATGCACGCGTTCTGACCTCGGAAGAAGTAATGAATTTGCTCTCAGCAGTCAGGCTGGGTCATGCTATGAAGATTATTGATTTTTTGGATATTACTCTGATTAATGAAATATTACTTTTGTCACAACCGGCGCATCTACAGAAATACTACGGTTCGGAAATGGATTCCAACCGGAGGGATTTTGTAAGAGCGCAGATGGTGCGTGAAAAATTAAGGAATAATTGAAGCTATTATTATGTTTGCAATATTAACACACGGGTTTGAAATAAGATACATCGGGAAGGATGGCTCACGATGAATGAGATGTTTACGGAGCGTGCGCGCAAAGCAATTGAATATGCACGAGATGAGGCTGCTCGCCTGCGACATGATTACATTGGAACCGAGCATCTTCTGTTGGGCTTGATACGATTAGGTGAAGGTCTTGCAATTGAAATGTTGACTAATCTCGGACTGGAACTTATTGATCTGAAAACTTCAATTGAAGAAGTTGTCCAACCTGCAGGGGGGACTATGACGATGGGGCAGCTGCCTCTGACGGCGCGTGCCAAAAAGACTCTTGAAGTTTCAGGTCAGGAAGCCAGAGCTCTTAAATCAAAAGATATTGATACCGAGCATATCCTTTTGGCTCTGCTCAAGGATGAAGAAGGAGTGGCCGCTCAGGTTCTGTCAACGTATGAAATTGATTATAAAGAAGCTTATGAAGAGCTGAAAAATATTAAGAGCGGACATCCCTCCTCTTTTAAGAAAAAACGCAAGAAATCTAAAACTCCTGCACTTGATCATTTCGGGCGTGATCTGACCGAATTAGCCAGAAAGGGAAAACTGGATCCGATTATTGGGCGGGTTGATGAAATCGAAAGAGTCGCCCAGGTTTTATCCCGTCGCAAGAAAAACAATCCAGTTCTTATAGGTGAGCCGGGTGTAGGGAAAACCGCTATTGCCGAAGGGTTGGCCCAGCGTATTGTTGAAAATAGAGTTCCACAAACACTTGAAAACAAAAGAGTCGTTACCCTTGATATGGCTTCTTTGGTAGCCGGTACAAAATATAGAGGACAATTTGAAGAACGCCTTAAAGCTGTCCTTAACGAAATAATTAATGCAACCGATGTGATTATCTTTATTGATGAAATTCATACTAT
>DAOWMZ010000299.1 GCA_030642845.1 Candidatus Zixiibacteriota bacterium | reverse complement strand
GCTGCCACCACCGGCGGCAATCAAAAAAGGAGAAAATTGTGTCATTACTACTGCGATTGTATAGTTAAAAAACGTTATCATTTATAGTGCCCCTTCAAGATGTTCATCTTTTTGGGTTTTTTCGTCCAGACCAAACAATGCCCGGGCGATTACTTTTAAAATTATTACAGCCAGCGGGATAGAGAATCCTATTGCAATATATTCAACTCTAAAAATAGTAACCTGTAATAAAAAATATCCGGATATATATAATAAGGGGAATTTTATCAGAGCCAGACCGATTACTCTCATTTTATCAACTTCACCCGGTTTAATGGCTGCTTTTACCAGAACAGAAAGGAACATCAAGTTGATTATCGCCCAAATACCGCCGGAAAAGATTGCCAAACTATCATATACTCCTAAATAGTAGATACCAAAAATAAAAACAATCAGCAAAACAATGCTGGTTGTTCTAATAGTCCGGTCAACAAAATCAAGGCTCAGATTTTTTTTCATTGTCGCCATCACTCTCTGCAGAGGAAGCCTTTCTAATAACCTGAACAATTTCAAGTCCTGATGCGGCGATTCCCATAAAAACCCCAAGAGCTGCCAAATAAGGTTGGGTCCCGAACTTCCCATCGAGCCACCAGCCGATTACATAACCAATTAGCGGTCCGGCTAACAAAAGTCCCGGAATTGCTGCAAAAAGACTTATTTGTTTCATATCCCGCCGCGACTTTTCGTCGGAGTCGGGTTTTAACAAGCTCATATTAGCCTGCCATCAAATTTAAGTTGCCAATATATTGGACTCATCTTGTAAGTCAAGAGATTTTTTTCACAAGCTCCCATTAATTTCCAACTAAACTCCATATCAATTATGCCTGAAAAAGTTAATAAATATTTCCGTTATTCACATCAATTAAAATTAGCATAACCTTCCGCATCCTATTGAGATACAACAAAGTACCATATAATACAATATCATACTCAGAGAACGAAATATAAGGATATGCGTTAGTACTATCAACATAAATATGCACATCCAAGTGTTGATCATTTAAAAATGTTTATCATATATAAAGCAACTACTATAATAATAAAACCGTCAAGTATTACCATTACTTTTTAAATAAAAATCTACTATCAATAAACAATTTAAGTGCATCAGTGTGTAAACTCCATACAATAATACTTCACATTAGTAGCTAAATGACTATAATTAAACACATTTACGTGTTGGCATATGAGTTGATTACAATCGTGGTATCGTTAAGTAACAATGTTAGAGGTGAATGTAAATTGATAAAACTGTTTTTGGTAATTGCTGTACAGCTTATTATTTCCTATACCATCACACAGGCAGGAATTCTAAAAGGTAAAATACTTGATCAAGAAACCAATGATCCGATTCCACTGGTTACTATTCGTATCGAAGGGACCGGACAATCGATGTTAGCCAACGATGATGGAGAATATCGAGTCAGGCTTGAACCCGGTTTTTATAACATTAAGTTCAGTCATGTCGCTTATTACTCACAGATAGTACCTGCAACCATTTCAGACAGTACAACCCTTTTAGATATAAAATTGAAGTCTTCAGTGATCGAAATTCCGGGAACAACGGTCTATACTCGCGCTTATGAACCGGCTCAGGAAATAATTGTTAAAGCCATTGCCAATAAAGCAAACCTGTTGAGAAAGATTCAAAACTATCAGTTCGATGCCTACACTCGATTGGTGATAAAAGAAAAGATTGATAAAGACTCATCTAAATTCTTTTTGATAACTGAAACTCAGCTTGCAGGATATTGGGAGCAACCTGATAATTACAAAGAGATCCTATTAGCCCGCAAGCAATCCCAAAATATCAAAGCAGAAAACAATCTGGTTACAGTTGGCGAGATATTTAACTTCAATGCCAACCGACTTGATTTTGGTACACAACAAGTGGTCTCCCCTACTGCAACAGATGCTTTGGATTTCTACAATTACTACCTGTTAGATACTCTTTTCTACGACACCCTAAGAGTGTTTGAATTGGAAATTGAACCAAAAAGCCCTGCCAATGCTTTATTTGCCGGTATTATTCTGATTGCTGATTCTTCTTATGCGGTAATGGGAGTTGATGTCACTTTTAACGAAGGGTTTGATGCTCCTTATATTAATGATCTCAAATATGAACAAAAATTTGCTCATTTTGATAATGATATATGGCTCCCTATTGAAATTGGCTATAGCGGAGAAATTCGTTTCCCCGGTCCATTGATACCAGATCTTGATTTTAATTACCGGGCATCACTGCATAAATATACTCTTAACGAAGGTATCGCTGACACTATTTTTAATGACTATGCTTTGGAGGTAGCAGAAAAGGTTGATGATTTAGATTCAGCTCAATGGTTCGCAGGACAAATGATTCCATTAACAGAAGAAGAGCAACTTGGCTATAAATATATTGACTCAATGGAAAATCGACCCAAACCTATTCATAAAAAAGTATTGAGATTAGCTTTAGGTATTACAGCATTAGCTGCCACAAAATATAACTTTTTCCATTTCAGCAGGGTTGAAGGTCCATACCTGGGCATAAGCTATAACTTCGATAAAATACCAGGCACAAGCCTGTTTGTTAAAAGCGGTTATTCTTTTGATAATAAATTTTGGCAGCACAGGTATAAGGCATCATATACCCTCTTTACACCAATTGATTTACAGGTTAAAGCAGGTTATCACAACGAAATTACACATCGACCGGTAATGATCTCTTCCGAAAGCTATAACCCTACTTTTACTGCTCTAACGAGCAAAGTTGATCCTTATGATTATTACAAAGAAGAAGGATACAATATCGGGCTATCTTTCCGTCCTGTGAAAAAATTGAAGTTTAGCCTGGATTATCTGGATGTGAAGCAGGAGTCAGTCGGAAATGTCACCAATTACAGTTTTCTCTTTTCCAAAGACCGGGAACACCGCCCCAACTTAGAAATTGTCGATGGCAAGCTGAGAACCATTAGCGGTTCATTCAAATATGATTCACGTCCATTGTGGAAAAACAAAGGCAAAGAAAAACCATTCGAAGCATACCCCCAGGTAATTTTTAAAACTGAGTTTGAATCAGCCTGGCCACAATTTATTGATAATGATTTTAAATACCATCGTGTTTATAGCCAGCTTCTGACTAAGTTTCGTTTTCTAAATCTTGGAATCTCGCAGTTTTATGTTAGTGCCGGCTATTCAGATAGAGCCCTTCCACCCCAAAGATATTTTACAATTGATTACGGTGATATGGACTTCAAACGACTTATTAGTTTTAAAACACTGGGGGAAACTAATTTTATCGGAGACAAAGCATTATCAATTTATTATGCTCACAATTTTGGCGGAAAATTATTCAGGAGACTTCGTCTCCCTCTTTTGAAAGACACTCCTTTATCATTTTATGTCTATGGCGGATCATTCTGGACTAATTTTGGTGATGAGG
>DAOWMZ010000242.1 GCA_030642845.1 Candidatus Zixiibacteriota bacterium | reverse complement strand
TTTCCGACCTCTTGACTTCCATGATTCGGGAATATTATTATCCCTGATTTTTCATCATGTTTCATTTTTACATGTGATCCTTTTTGTGATACAGGATACCAACCATCCTTAATCAATAGTCGGTATAATTCAGAACATTTCTTATGTTTTAATCAGTACATTCCATTGTACAAAAGTAAACAAATATTTACTTTTATACAAGTCCGGTCGGCAGCTTCACCAAAAATAAGGAATTACGTAATATGAATTATTTAACCTCTTAAATGATTCTATTATGAGTAATACCTATTATGATGAAGCATGATACAAGTCAAACCAGGGCTTTATTTTTCTTTTTTACTGTCTTTGATCTTTTTATATTTTTCTTTTGCATAGTTATATCCCCAGTCAGGAGAGATATCACTCTCAGGCTTAAAAGATTCGAAGTATTTCAGAGCTGACTCAAGATAAGGTAATGCTTTTTCGTTCCCTCCTCCCATGAAGCCTGGTATATTTAATAGTTGAACAGAATGCCACAAATAACTTCTGGGATTATTCGGATTAAGAGTACTTGCCTTGTCAAACAGATTCAGACACTCCTTATTATGTTTCATTCCTCTGGTCATTGGCTCAATATTCATGTAAGCCTGAAGGATAAATCCTTTTAAAACATATATTTCTGAGTTATCCGGGGAGAGGCTGTCAGATATTGCTATAAATCTTTCAGCCTCCTTAACAAAAACATCCCTTTTCGTCTTATTTTCAACTAAAAAACTCATCTGAACAAAGCAATAGCTGCTGTAATAATATGGAAGCCATCTGTCTGGCATTGAATATGTAAACATTTCAAAAGTATTTGCAGTAGTTTGATACTCATTAAGACTTGATGCTTTATTCATTAAAGAGATATTCTCCATCATTAATGAATCATATTCCTGGGTCTGACCAAATATCAAAATGGAAAAAAATAGTATAACTGATAAGAAAAATAGTTTTTTCATAACTGAAATAGTTTAATATGTAGAGATAAAGAATCCAAAGAACAGAGATCTTTTGCTCACAGGTTTTATCGGGATAGGTGTATTGAGTTCGTCATAATAATTATATCCGAAGATATTATCTCTGCCCAGAATATTACTTAATGACAAATAAGCGACCGTTCGCCTATTCAGAATATTGCTTATCCAGCTTAAACTTAAGTCTATACTGTTATAACTTTTGGTTTTGTCTGAATGGAAATCAGCGGCTTCTCTATTTGGGTTGTAGTAGGGGCGGCCCGAAGAAAAATTATATGTGCTTCCTATCATACAACTTATAAGAGGAACCCAGTGCTTATAAACTATATTCAGGTTATGATTCGAGGCGAAATCGGGTGTAGCTTCTATTGGATAATTCATATATAATCTCCTGGTGTCCAGGTATGAGTAAGAGATCCAATAGTCGGCGCCGGAGATAGTCTCCCTGTCTCGCCAGAAAAGTTCTATCCCTCTTGCATAACCACTACCATCATTACTCACTATGGATGCATTATCCGGATCGGTTTTGATCAAATTACTATACTCTTTATCAAACAGTTCTATTCTGAATAGTCTACTGTTCTTATTCCACTGATAATTAAATATAAGGTGTACGGCAGATTCAAAACCAAGGCTTTTATCTGAATCATACAGGTATTCTTTCTGAGGATGTTGACAGAAATACCCGGTAGCAAACGATACCTGATTGGATTGATTGATCAAATAGGCAACAGAAAATCTGGGTGTCAGATTAGATTTTCTCAGGTAATCGGAATATTCATATCGTATTCCAATTTTTGTTGCAAAATTATATGAAGGTTGCCAGTTTGTTTCGACAAAGCCCACAGATAACAGATCATTAATTTCGTTAAATCTGTTTTCAAAAGTTCTATTCATGGTCAGATATTGAAATTCAAATCCGGACAATATTTTTAATGATGAGATACTATTATTACGCAGTATAAATTTCGACTGAATAAGCTGTTCATTTTCTGACATAACTATTGAATCCAATAGAGCATCATCACTATCATCTGAATATGAGAATCCCGCAAATATTGACCATTCCTCATTTTTGAAATATTCCTTATAGGATGTGTTGATATAATTATTACTGTTCTTAAGATTAAAAGAAGAATGATTTATACTGTCTGCATAACTTTCCAGGTCGACAATCATTTTTGTTTTAGAAAGGTTAGTATAGATTTTAAATATGCCTTTTTCAGACACTCTTTGCCTGATGATCAATTTTCCACAAATGTTTTCAGGGGATTCCTTATACCTGTCAATTTTTGACATTTTATGATAAGGATTCATATTATTATAGTTTATCTCAGCATGTAGAGAACTATTTTCCCATCTGTGAGTATGGAATAGCCTGCCACCGTAAAAGTGAATTCCTCCACCTGTGTTGGTAGAATCGGCCAGACCTTTACTTTTTAAAATCAGGACAGACGAAAGAGCCTGTCCATAAACTGCCGAATATCCACCTGTACTGAAAACTGTACCACTAAACATAAACGGGTCAAATCTACCTCTCTGTTTTATGTCAGGAACCGGACTGTAGTAGGGGTTTTGTACAACCATTTCATCGATTATGACTTTTGATTCATGACCGGATCCCCCTCTTACAAACAGTCCATTCGATTCGCCATTATATTGAGTTCCCGGCAAAGATTCGATTGCACTCATAATATCTCCTGATGCTCCGGCTATTGTCCCTATATCTGATGCCCTGAGAACAACATTGCGTTTCTCATCGTTTGCTTCAAATGATCCGGCAGTTATTATTACTTCTGAGATACTACTAGCCAGTGGTTTCAATATAAAATCTATCCTTATAGAATCCATCGGTAAATTAATATCTTTCACTTCAGTCTGGTATCCCACAAAACTTGCTGTAACGATTGCACTGTCTCTCATAGATGTTTGAAAAGAGTAAAGCCCTTCAATATTTGTTGAATTTCCGGATAGGCTTCCTTTTATAAAAACATTGACAAAAGGCAGCGCCTCATTCTTCCGGGAGGTCACTTTCCCAAATATTCTTGTTTGTGACGTGCAATAAGAGCTTGTTATTAACAATAATAAAATTGTACAATGAACCTTATTCATCAGATACACATTTGGTTCAACACCAAAAGTATACTATAGGTATACCCTGGAGAAAAAAAAGTAGATGTACAGTGAAAATCTATGAATGAAGGTGGAAAAACAAGGGATGGGTTATTTGTTTAACCAGACTTTTAATTCGACTGATTTAATATGTCCGAGAATTATTTCAACGGGAGATGTTGGCGAGAGTAATACTTTCAATCTGCTTTTTGAAAGTGTAACTAATTCAGTAATGGATTTAATATTCAGTATGAATTTCCGGTTTATTCTGAAGAAGAATTCAGGATTTAACAGAGAGTTTACTTGCGATAGAGTTTCATCGATAAGATAATCCCGATTAGCAAAGGTTTTTAAATAAACCCCTTTGTCCATAGCATATATATAGGCAATATCTTCGATGGTAATTATCTTTATTTTAGAGCCTATCTGAACTGTAAAATTCTTTTTAAATGTGGAATTCTTGTTGAGTATTTTCCTGTTGGATGTATAACCTTGTCCTTCAGGTAAACCCTGTTCCGACTTACTATTTAGAATAATTTCTTTCCAGTTAAAGTAGAGATAAATACCCTCATGCATTGAGGTTAGCATAAATGTACCAAGAAAGATTATGAGATGAATACCTTTCATCTCAGACCAGTAATTATCTCCAACGGTGTTGAAAAGCCGGTTTACAAGGTAAATTGCGAGTATTATTATAAATGAAAGCAGTAAGAAGAAAAGCACCATCAATATGAGATGTTTGTATGGAGAGGATAGAATAGGGTACCTCTTATTTATCTTCCGGGACACGTAACTTCCGGATTCCCAGGCCAGAAACGTTGAGAGAACCGAGAAAACAGACCACGTGAAGAGCCTTGATACGTCATCACCTGAATAGAATATTAAAGGCATACTAATACCAATACATGGTATGCATATAAATTTTAACCATCTATAAACAGAAGTCATGGTGAAAATCTTTCTGCCAAAATGTGTAATTTATTCATTAGTTCCCTGAAAACATAGGGTGCTTAGCTCAATATAGTGGAAATATTGCATAAAGAGATGATTCTGAGGTTCATTTTAATATGGAGTTTTGGGATGAGCCGGGATAGTGTTTCAAAAAGTGTGTCTGAGCTAAAACAAAAAAGGACTACTTTCCGATACAGAAATT